>JBCCJB010000072.1:0-13623 GCA_039028015.1 Planctomycetota bacterium | reverse complement strand
GACGAACGCAGTGATGACTGGATGTGATTGGATCGGTCGCAAGCCAAACTAAAATGTGGCAGCAACAGCCTTGCTTTTGTCCAATGCAGATGCGGAACAAGATTTCCCAATGCGTTGCTTCGAGGACCAGCGTTCTCGGAAGCCTTTACTCACATCCCTGTATATTTTACGGGCCGGCGAATGGTGTTTGTTGTGACTTGCCCACGACACTGCCGCTCGGTGACGTAGAGGTCGGCTTTGGTGGCGCGGATCTTAGACTGTCAGGTGAGTTGTCGATGGTTGCGTGAGTGTTCATGAATGCGTAGTCGCCAACGTCGGCCCGTTGTGAGCGACCTGTTGATCTATTCATATTTCGACGGCCTAGTGTTCGATCGATAGCCTTGGGCGATGCATATTGGCATATAGGTCGCCTCCGGCTACCCGTTAAACGATTACATCGACAGTCCGCTGGCGCCGTTGGCTCACTAGCGTCACGCGATCTGATGTCGGCTTTGGTGGGTCATTTCGGACCAAGTCATCGTCAAGTCGACGACGCGTCGATAATTCATTTTCGACGAATGTGATTGCTGGGTCGGTTGATGAAGCTTTTGCTCCAGTCTTTGTTTTAGTCTCGATTAGATTGTGCAACGTCGACTCGGCGAATTGCTCGTGATTGAGCTTGCTGAATTAGCTTGGCAGGGGCGTTGCGGATGGAACGCACCGTGATTGATTGCATTTCCAGTCGCAATAGCCGTTCGAGCGTTAGCCATGGTTTGCCCGGTAGATCCGCGGCTAGCGCCGGCCGGCTAATTCGATGTGGCGCTGTCTAGCTTGGCTCGGGTGGGGTCAACGTCGCAGTCAGCACCGGATCGAACCGATACCATTGATCAACCATTGGTTATCGTTTGAAGCCGATGCCGTGGTATTGGAAGCCCATGTCGGATAACGGCAAGTGTTTCAGTACGTTTCGGCCATCAAACACAAAGGCCGGCTTTTTCATTTGATCGAAGATCGCGCTGAAATCGGCGTCTTGAAATTCATCCCATTCCGTCAGCACGGCCAGGGCGTGGGCGTCTTGCGTGGCCTCTTCCAAGTGATCAACGACTTCGATGTGATCGTCGATCAGCTTGCGATTGGTTTGGCTCAGCACATCGTCGCCATTTTTCATGACGGCTTCCAAATCAGCTTTGATTTGTGCTTCGGGAACGCGGGGGTCATAAATGGTCAATCGAGCTTTCTCTAGTAGAAGGTCCCGGCAAATATAAATAGCGGCGGATTCGCGGGTATCGTTAGTGTCTTTCTTGAAAGCGAATCCCAACACCGCAATCTTCTTGTCGGACACCGTGTTGAACATTGTCCGAACGATTCGTGTGACAAACCGGCGTTTTTGATAATCGTTCATCGCGACGACTTGTTGCCAGTACTCGGCGACTTCAGGCAGGCCAAAGAACTCGCAAAGATAAACCAGGTTGAGAATGTCTTTTTGGAAACAAGACCCACCGAATCCCACGGAAGCCTTCAGGAATTTGGGGCCGATCCGGGAATCCGTGCCAATTGCCGCGGCAACTTCATCAACGTCGGCTTCGGTCGCTTCGCAAAGGGCCGAAATGGAGTTGATCGATGAGACGCGTTGAGCCAGAAATGCGTTGGCGGTCAGCTTTGACAATTCGCTGCTCCAGAGATTCGTCGTCAACAATCGCTCCCGCGGGACCCAGTTGGCGTAGACATCAACTAGCGCCTGGATGGCTTCCTCACGCTCGCCGCCGATCAACACGCGGTCGGGTTCGATCAGGTCATCGATTGCGGTGCCTTCGGCCAGGAATTCGGGATTGCTCAACACATCAAACGTCGCACCGGTGGGCGCTTCGGCCAAGATCGCTTTGACCGCCTCTGCGGTTCGAACGGGCAGTGTCGATTTTTCAACGACGATCTTGTGTCCTTCAGCCGTCTCAGCAATTTTTCGAGCGCATTTTTCGATGAACTCCAGATTGGCGGCCCGCCCAGCTCCCACACCAAACGTCTTGGTCGGCGTGTTGACTGAGATGAACATCATTTGCGAATCGCGAATGGCATCATCGACCCGCGTGGTGAAATGGAGATTGCGTCCGCGGGTCTCTTTGACGATTTCATCCAGACCCGGCTCGTAGATCGGCAGATCGTCTGAGTTCCACTGAGCAATGCGGGCCTCATTGATATCCACCACATGAACTTGAATGTGGGGACATTGCTTAGCGATCATCGCCATGGTCGGTCCGCCGACATATCCGGCACCGATGCAGCAAATCTGAGTGATGGGTTCGAGCGATGGACGCGTTGGCATTGAGATCATGTGAGCGATGACAAGGAAAAGTAAGACACCCGATGAAGCCGGCAGTTTAATTTAGGGACCGCCGTTTCGTGCACCACAATGGGCTGTTGGGTGGGCTCGGCCGCACTCCATGATCGGTTGTAACGATTGTTCGGAAGGCTGCGAGGGTCGGAAGAATCGCAGTCCGTCATTCCGATGGCAAGGACTCGGCGTTCGGCTGCACTGTGTAGGGTGATGGTTACCCGAGTCAGATGATCGATACTTCGAAATTCAGTCTCACCGCTTCCAAAACCACTATGGATCGCGTTACGGATGATTGGTGGCGTGCTGTGTGCCGCTGTCCCCGTGCCGGATCGTCAGACTTGACGATCGACGGACAGTAACCAGAGAAAATCTTGTTGTGCCTGGCGGAAGGTGCGTTGTCAAAACGGCAATGCTCCTGACACACTGATTTCCTATCGCAATGGATGGATGCGGATTGGGATCCATGGATGATCTGCGTTGGAATTGAGGTGGTTTGATGTCCGTAGCAATGAGGCGTTTTGATTGGGCACCAGATATCTCTGGCAGCGAGGGTCCCCTCTTCGAGGCCATCGCTCGTTGTATTGCTGATGATATCGACGATGGTCGGCTAAGTATTGGCGATCATTTGCCGACGCAGCGTGCGTTGGCGCGGCGGATGGGGCTCGATGTGACGACGGTCGCGCGGGGTTACGCTGAAGCGGCACGAATCGGCTTGATTGAAGCGAGGGTCGGTGCCGGAACATTCGTTCGAGGTGGCCGTCGCAATGAGTCACAGCCGAGCCGCCGGGCTGATCTTGCTGATCGATCGATGAATCAGCCGCCGGATGTTCAGGAACCGGGCTTACTCGATCAGATGCGAGCGAGTGTCAATGATGTGGGTCAATCTCTTCCCCAATTACTGCGATATCAGCCCAGTGGTGGCGTCTCGCAGGACAAGTCTGCCGCGACGGACTGGCTGACGCGTCGTGGGATTTTGGTGGATCAGCATGCGCTGTTGATTACCGCCGGTGCTCACGCTGCGATTAGCGCGACGCTTTCGGTCGTGATGAATCGAGGCGACGCGATGGCTTGCGAAGCAATCACGTATCCGGGGCTGCGTAAGATCGCCAATACGCTTGGGGTAACACTTTGTGGGCTTCCGGCCGATGAGCAGGGCATCGACCCGCAGTCGCTGATCGATGCCGCGAGGCGGAAGCACATTCGCGTGCTGTATCTCAACCCAACGCTTCGGAATCCAACGACCGAAACCATTCCCGTTGCTCGACGAGCGGAACTTGTCGACGTCGCACGGCGCTTTGGAATCACGATTATCGAAGATGACGCTTATGGCTTTTTGCCCGTGAATCCGCCGCCAGCGTTTGCCATGCTGGCGCCTGAACTGACCTATTACATCGCGGGTTTGGCCAAGTGCTTGGGACCGGGTTTGCGCATCGCTTACTTGTTGACACCCACCGAAGGCGGGATTGAACGCATCGCGGATAGTTTGCGCGCGGTTTCCGTCATGGCATCACCGTTGATGTCGGCGCTTGCATCCCACTGGATCGAAAGCGGTTTGGCCGATGCGATTCTGGCATCGATCCGTGCGGAGTCCAGGGCTCGACGTCGTTTGCTTGCCAAAAGCATTCCGAGTCAATGGGTGAGTTCTTCGGAGTACGCGTTCCACGCATGGATTCAAACACCTGAATTCCTCCGTCGCGAACGGGTTGTTGATTGGACGCGTGGATACGCACTCGGTGCCGTGGCGTCGGATGAATTCTGCGTCGGGATCGAACCACCCGAAGCGTTTCGCTTGTGTTTGGGTGGTGCTGCCAGCCGCGAGGATACCGCACGGGCGCTTGATGCATTGGCAGATCTCTTTCAATCAGCCGGCGTCTGACGCTTTTGGTTCGCTGGCGAACGTTAACGATCGCCACATTGAGCCATCGTTGATTCGGGCGAGTGCAAGTTAACTCGCCGTTTCTGCCAACCGTGTCACCACGTGTTGCTCAATAAATGTGCGATGTCGGCCGCCACGATAAATTGAATGGCGAATTGACCGGGTCATTGATGGGATGTCCGTCCAATCAAACAACGCATTGCGCTTGAAGTCGCGTTTGGCCCGCTGCGTGCGTAGCTGTTCTCGCAATCGAGTTCTTGTTTCATACGGAAGGATCATTCATGCCGACGATTGATACGCCGAAGCACCAGTTTGGTGATTATCTGGTTGATTACGAGGAGAAGGTTTTTGAAGACGTGAAAGCGGAGCCGGGCGAAAAGGCTTTGATCACGTTCCACACCGTTGCGTTTGAAGGCTCGGTTGGTTTGGTCAACATTCTGCAGGGCAAGCGTTTGTTGAGGAAAGGCTTTGAGACGACGATGCTTCTTTATGGCCCCGGGGTCACGTTGGGTATCAAACGTGGCTTTCCGACTTTGGGAAAAGCGCCGTTTCCGGGTCATCAGAACTTCCACGACAACCTTGAGCAATTCATGAGCGAGGGCGGCAAGGTTTACGCGTGTCGATTTGCAATGCAGGCCTTGTATGGTTACGGCGAAGCCAACCTTCAAGATGGCATTGTTCCCATCAATCCTCTTGATGTTCTGGATGTCATTCTGCTGCACCGTCGCGACAACGCCTTCATCCTCGACACTTGGACGATGTGAGCATGTCGGTTTATTCCAAAGACCGACGTGTGATTCGGGTCGCGGCGGCACAGTTGTCGCCGGTTCTTGATGAGCCACCTGATCAGGCACGAACGGGAACGCTTGAGAAAGTGCTTGAAGCGATCGGGAAAGCTGCGAGCGATGGTGCGGAGCTGATTTGTTTCCCTGAAACATTCATTCCGTTTTATCCCTATTTCAGCTTTATCGAACCGCCGGGTCAAATCGGTCGGTCTCACTTGGACCTTTATGCCGATGCGGTGGTTGTGCCTAGCCAGACGACGGCGGCGATCGCAAAAGCGGCAGATCAGCATCGGATCGTCGTTGCGGTTGGTGTCAATGAGCGGGATGGCGGAACGCTCTACAACGCCCAACTGGTGTTCGATGCCACGGGCGAGCTAGTTCTTCATCGCCGCAAAATCACGCCGACTTACCACGAACGCATGATTTGGGGACAGGGTGATGGATCGGGTTTGAAAGTGGTTGATACCGCTGTGGGTCGTCTGGGTGCACTCGCTTGTTGGGAACACTACAACCCGCTTGCTCGATTCTCGCTGATTGCTCAGCAAGAAGAGATTCACATCGCTCAGTTTCCGGGTTCGATGGTGGGTCAGATCTTTGCGGATCAGATGGAAGTCGCGATTCGTCAGCATGCCCTCGAGTCGGCTGCGTTTGTCATCAATGCGACGGGTTGGTTGAACGAGAGCCAACGACGCTTCTTCGATCCCAGCGGTAAGATGGAAAAGGCACTGACCGGCGGCTGTTGTACTGCGATCATCAGTCCCGATGGTTCTCATGTGGTTCCGCCGCTGACCGAAGGGGAAGGCATCTTGATGGCGGATCTCGATATGAGTTTGGTCGCCAAACGCAAACGCATGATGGACAGCATCGGGCACTACTCGCGTCCAGAATTGCTTTCGCTTGTGTTGGATGATCGCCGGCAATCGGTTCTCAAACGTGTGTCCGAAAACGCGGCGGAATTGTCAAACTCGTACGGCCAATCGGTTGAGTCTGACTCTGGGCACGTCGCATCAGCTGTCGCGGGGAGTTAAGCCATGCAAATGCAAGAAACCTCTGCTGATGCGGAACTGATTACCAAGCTTCAAACGCAAGGTGTTCGGCTTGTCCAAATTGGTCTTGGATCGCCAAGTCGACGTGGTGGTGCCGGTCCATCGGACCACAAGGCGATGACGCTGGGCGATACAACTTTCATGGCACCCGTCCATACGACGCAGGCATCAGACTCGCCGTATGTTGCACTCGCTCCCGATACGAGCGGACGCAGTGAAATCTTGTGCGGTGAGGCAAGTGTTGGTCATATTCGGTTTCCGTCGCGGCCGAGGTTTTACGATTTGGAAACACAGGATGGGATTCCGTACTCGAAAATCGCACAGTTGCATGCGGGCGACGTGCTCGCCACGACTGTCTTACAGACGTGTTTGAGATATGAAAACAAGAAAACCGCCTGCAAGTTTTGCGCAATTGGCCAATCGCTTCGCGAGGGCCGAACGATTGCGCGTAAGACGGCTTCGCAACTAGCCGAAGTGGCCAAAGCAGCCGTCGAGCTCGATGGCGTCAAGCACATGGTGATGACGACTGGAACGCCGAATCGGACCGACCGGGGCGCACGGGTTCTTACCGAATGCGCTGAAGCGATCCGATCCGCTGTCGATTTGCCCATCCAAGCTCAATGTGAGCCGCCCGACAATGATGATTGGTACCGGCGTTTGCATGATGCGGGTGTGGACACATTGGGAATGCATTTGGAAGTCGTCAATCCCGTCGTGCGTCGCCGGATTCTGCCCGGGAAATCGGAGGTGACCTTGGCGGAATATTTCAGGGCATTCCACGTTGCGGTTGACGTGTTTGGTCGATCTCAAGTGACGACTTACTTGATCGCTGGCCTCGGTGATCGGGTGGATGAGATCCTGGCGGTTTGTCGGCGCTTGATCCGAATCGGGGTTTATCCTTTCGTTGTTCCGCTCACGCCGATATCCGGGACGCCGCTCCATGGGGCAAAATCACCATCGGCTGAAATGATGAGCCGCATTTTGAAACCGCTTGGTCGCATGTTGGTCGACGCGGGGATGGGACGCGAAACGGTCAAGGCTGGATGCGCACGGTGTGGCGCTTGTTCGTCGTTGCGAAACTTTGAGGAGTCTGCTTTCTCATCATGACGGATTCAACTGCTGATCGGTCTGAATTGGTGCCAAAGCATCTCGCAAGGATTAAAGCGCCGATTCGATATGCGATCGAGCCATGGGAGATTGAAGCGGCACGACGAATTCGACGTGACGTCTTTGTTGTCGAACAAAACCTATTTGAGGTGCACGATCGTGATGCAATTGACGAGGAGGCACTACTCATCATCGCGACGTGCAAGCCCAAAGTTCATCAACCTTCCGATTCGTCGAGCCAAAGGTCGCGGGTGACAGGTACCGTCAGGATTCACTTCGATGCCGAATTCGGATGCTGGTTTGGTTCCAGGCTCGCTGTATTGGCGGATAGTCGTGGTTCCGCCAGGACGGCTTCATCGTTGATTCGCAAAGCAGTCGCGACAGCCTGCGTGATCGGTTGCCGCGATTTTCGAGCGCGGATTCAGCCAAAGAACTTGCGATTGTTCCAACGTTTGGGATGGCACCTTTTGGGTGCGATTGAACATGTGGGACAACCGCATTTGCTCATGCAAGCGGAATTAGAACGATTCCAGCCGAGTGAACTTCTCACGGCGATTGAGATTCAGTGGGCTCGATTCCTTGGCTGCCAGCGAGGTTGGGCGAATACTCATTTCGATGAAGTTGAGCGTGGCGTTCCATTCGTCTCTAGCGGGCCAAGTGCATGACTGCGTTGAAGGAAGACATTGCCTTTGCGATCGACCGGCTAGGAATTCGCGGCGACCAAGAAATCAGAGTCGGCGATGACGCCGCCGCCATTCCCAGGGATGGCGGTTACGACCTGCTTGCCTGTGAGGGCATGGACAGTCGTTTTGTCCGTGCAATGCCATGGTTTGCGGGTTGGTCTTCGGTGATGGTCAACTTGTCTGACATTGCGGCGATGGGTGGCACTGCGACCGCTTTGGTCAATGCGGTTTGGTCCAGCTCTGATGAGACGCACGTCGGCGAGGTCTTGGCTGGGATGCGTGATGCGTGCGAGGCATACAACGTTCCCATGGTGGGCGGTCATACGAATCTGCGCGCCAGCCAAACGCATCTGTCCGTGTCCGTGCTAGGTCGCGCTGAAAATCTTCTGACCAGCTTTGATGCCCAACCTGGGCACGCGTTGGTCATGGCGATTAATCTGAATGGACGATGGCATGGCGATCAACCGTTCTGGGATGCAGCCACGGACGCGTCTCCCGAACGGCTTCGGTCTCATCTGGCAATTCTTCCTGAGGTCGCTGAACGTCAGCTTGCTGTGGCAGCGAAAGACATCAGCCAAGCTGGCATTCTGGGCACAGCCACGATGTTGTGTGAAACGTCGCAGGTCGGTGCCGTCATTGATCTGTCGTGCATCCCGCGGCCCGAAAACGTTTCAATAGCCCGTTGGCTCAAGCTGTTTCCAAGTTTTGGGTTTTTATTGGCTACTGACTTTGACCGCGTTGATGAATTGATCACGTTGTTTGAGACCAATCAAATCGATGCACGGTGCATTGGTTCATTCGACGATTCCGGGAAAGTCGTGACGCGGGAGAATGGAACTCGCGAATTGTTTTACGATCTTTCGACTCATTGTTTCACGGGATGCTGACTGATGCCACAAGTTCGCATGACGGTGTGTTGGCCGGACGCGTCGACGTCCCACCACGTTTCGCCGTCCACGATCATTAGCAAGTACTTTGAACCCGAGGATGAACTGCCGATTGCCGATTTCGTCGCGCAATCGGAAAAAGCGTTCGAGCACGCTAGCCAGAGAGTCAAAGAACGGTTTGGCTTTTTCTGCAGTCAAGCATCTGACTCGCTGACAGAGATCCAGCAAACAGCACAAAAACAGTCGGAAGGTATGGTTCGCGTCATCAAGTTGGAAGTGATGTCCTAGCATGCGATTGAATGCGAACTACAACACGGTGGTGATCGGGGGTGGACAAGCGGGATTGTCGGCCAGTGTTCATCTGAGTCGATGCGGTGTTGACCACGTTGTTTTGGAACGCGACCGTGTGGCTGAATCATGGCGGAGCCAGCGTTGGGATAATTTCTGCCTGGTGACGCCAAATTGGCAATGCACGTTGCCCGAGTTTTCGTACGAGCATCAATATGGCGGCCAGGATCCCGATGGATTCATGAAACGCGATGAAATTGTGCGGTACATCGAATCCTTTCGAGAGTCGAAAGGATTACCGGTGTGCGAAGGCGTTGGGGTGGATCAGTTGTCTCTTCACGACGATGTGTTTTTGTTATTGCTGACAACTGGCGACGTCGTTCACGCATCCAATGTGGTGGTCGCCACCGGTGGCTATCACATTCCCCGGATCCCGGCTGCCAGTCAGAACATCCCAAAGCGAATCACGCAGATTCATTCTTCTCAATACAAGAATGCGTCAAGCCTGCCCGACGGCGACGTTCTGGTTATCGGAACCGGACAGTCCGGCTGCCAAATCGCTGAGGATTTGCACCTGGAAGGGAAGCAAGTTCACTTGGCCGTCGGGTCGGCACCGCGTGCTCCACGTTACTACCGAGGTCGTGATGTCACCGGATGGTTGGTCGACATGGGTGCCTACCGGGTAACGGTCGACGAGCATCCGATGGGCGCGGACGTTCGAAAGAAAACGAATCACTATTTGACAGGCCGTGATGGCGGCCGGGAAATTGATTTGCGGCAGTTCGCCAAGGAGGGAATGGATTTGCGAGGTCGTTTCATGAGATGCGATCACGATGCTTTTCATTTTGCAGACGATCTGGCTGACAATCTTGACAACGCTGATGCGGCAGCCGAGCGTATCAAGAAAGAGATTGATAAGCATATTCTCGAAATGAATTTGGACTGTCCAACAGGGGATTCTTATCGTCCCGTATGGCGGCCTACGTCCTGCGATCGGAGCCTTTCGGTCACTTCGGTGTCGTCGGTTGTTTGGTGCACCGGATTCCGTAAAGACTATCGCTGGATCGACATCGATGTGTTCGATGATTGCGGCGAGCCTGTTTACCAGCGAGGTGTTTCTAGCGTCTCGGGTTTGTATTTCCTTGGCTTGCCCTGGATGCACACCTGGGGTTCAGGTCGGTTCAGCGGTGTCGCGGCTGATGCTGAACACATCATCGATCACTTGGTCAATCGGCGATTAACGACCGTCTCCGCGGGTGGGTGTCAATAATCTGACTTGACATGGGTATCAGCGCGATCTATCTCTGGATTTCAGGTTTTTCGATACGCCGACTCGCCCGCGGTGACAGACCTGATGACGGAGAATGACTCTATGTCCGACTCGCCTCAACGTGGCCCTCTGGATCGCTTTTTAAGCGGTATCAGCGAATACATCTTTCAATCACGCTTAGGCGTCGCGGATGTGGAGCTGGTCAGTTATGTCAGTGATTTGATGGTCCGATTTGTCCGCGTCGATGCGATTCATCGTGTGCGTCGCAGCGATGGCAAACCGCTAACGGAGATCTTCCAAATGCTGGTGGAGGCGGAGCGACGGATCGGGCTTGCCAAGCGTGAGGTGCACCGCCACATCGGCGACGTGACGCTGTTTTGGTCGGGCATGTATCCGGAAGCAACGCGTCGCGCCGAAGGGACTCCCGATCAACTACTAGATTATTTCAAGCACGGCAAACGTTCGTACCGCATTGCGGCAACGATCGAAGCCGACGAGGATCGGCCACCTTGCGATTTATTGGATCGACTAAGTGATCAGTTTGAATTGTGTGCCTATGGCATGCGTGAAGTACGGCGCGAATGGGAAGACAGCGAGCCAGATGAGCATTTGCTGCTTCGATAATTGGTCAGCATAGACGGTCAGCCAATCCGGACGAGCGTCGGGTTATCATGTGCGGACTCCATCGCATCCGTACCCCATTGCTGATCCTCGTTCATGTCGCTCCTTCGAATCTTTACCGCTGCTGTGGCTTTGTTCGCAGCAGCAACAGCCAAGGCCGATACCCCCAATGTCATCATTGTCTTGGCCGATGATTTGGGCATTGGTGATCTCTCGGCGACGAATCCAGACGCCAAGATATCGACACCTCACTTGAGCGAACTTGCCTCCCAGGGCATGACGTTTCTCGATGCTCATACCTCAAGTAGTGTTTGCACGCCGACGCGTTACGGTTTGCTGACCGGTCGGTACAATTGGCGATCACGTTTGGCCAAAGGCGTGTTGTTTGGTTATGACCGTCACCTGATTCCCGCCGAGCGTCCCACGATTGCCCATTTGTTGCGTGACGCCGGCTACCACACGGCAATGATCGGGAAATGGCATTTGGGCTGGGATTGGCACCGAAACAATGAGTCAACACCGCAAGACATCGACTTTGCGGAGCCTGTTGTGAATGGCCCTGATATCAACGGTTTTGACCAGTATTACGCTCATTGCGGTTCACTCGACATGCCACCCTATGTGTGGGTTGATTCGGGGCGATGCACCGCAATTCCAACGCGTTCGGAAGGCGTCAGCCGTCAAGAGTCAGCGTACGGTTGGTACCGCGAAGGACCTATCGCACCGGACTTTGTCATTGATGATGTCCTACCACATCTGTTTGATCAATCGATTCAGTATGTGCGTGAGCGAAGTACGGCTGAGAAGCGAGAGCAGCCGTTTTTTCTATATTTGCCGCTCCCAGCACCGCACACGCCAATCGTACCGATCGCTCCTTTCAAGGACGCCAGTGGCATCAACCCGTATGCCGATTTTGTGATGCAGGTTGATCATCACATGGGCCAGTTGTTGGCGACACTGGATGAAGTCAAACAAGCGGACAACACACTGGTTTTGTTCACGAGTGATAACGGCTGTTCACCGCAGGCCAATTTCGACGTGTTGGCCTCACACGGACATGATCCCAGCGCGATCTATCGAGGTCACAAAGCCGACATCTACGAGGCGGGCCATCGCGTCCCGTTGATCGTGCGTTGGCCCAAGCGAGTTGCGCCGTCAACGACATCCAAAGCAACCGTGTGCCTGACCGACGTTTACGCAACGTTGCGAGAGATCTTGGGTGAGCCGCTGGACAACGGTGGCGAAGATAGTTTTTCGATGATGCCAGCACTTGCTGGTGCCGATTCAACGTCGCGCCGAACGTTAATCAGCCATTCGGTTGAAGGGCGTTTTGCGATTCGGGTTGGCAAATGGAAGCTCTGCCTATGTCGTGGCAGTGGTGGTTGGAGCGAACCGAAGGAGAAGAAAGCGGAACGTCAGAATCTGCCTGAGAAACAGCTTTACGACTTAATCAGCGACCCCGGGGAGACCACGAATCTGATTGCAAAATATCCGGACGTCGCCAGAGAGCTTGAATCCACATTGACCACCAAAATCAGACGAGGCAGATCAACGCCCGGAGCCAACCGCTCAAATGATCGCGAGGTCACCTTTTGAATCGGCATGAACGACGTGGCGCGGTGTTATTATCGTTCGTTCGAAGACCAAAGAGAGGCCTCACGGTTGATCACTCAATACCCGCGCCGGCAGGTGTGGAAGCTTGTTCCACTTGTTTGCGGAGTGCTGAGCAGGCTTCGGTGGGTTGACTGCACAATGAGCAACTCCCGGTCTTGGCACCATCCGACGATTGAGTGTTGTTGAGTCCACCGCATGACCCGCTAATCGCACGACGGCCGAAAATCACGCCGATGGCCATGGCAATAAGGATCGTGGTGATTCCCACCAGCGTCATCAACGCGACTGGGATCAGCTGTTGCGAGAATGTTGTTGAACCAGCGTTAGAAACGTCCGCAACGGCAAATGGTTCGAGCAATCCAGTGCCTGTTAGCGTGAAATCGTCGTCATCACGCTGGACCAAAAGCACGTTCAGATTGTTGGCTGCGATGAGGTCACGTCCCCGGTCAGGACCCAACACGGTCAGCGCCGTTGCCCATGCATCCGCCGCCATGCACGTGGGCGCAATCACCGTTGCGGAGGCAAGCTGATGGGAGACAGGTGAACCGGTGATGGGATCGATGGTGTGAGAAAAACGTTTGCCATCGACCTCAAAAAAATTCCGATAGTCGCCCGACGTCGCCATCGCGTCATCTTCTAGTGGCACGGCAGCGAGGATCGATGGGGCGATTGAATCAGGAGTTTGAATGCCGACTTTCCATTGTGTAATGCCTTTGGAACCGGTCACGCGCACTTCACCACCAATTTCCACAAACACATCTTCGACCGGGGCTCGACTCGAACCGGCCGATGTGAGTAGTGCAACGATTCGGTCGACACCATGCCCTTTCGCAATTGCGGAAAGGTCAACTTCTAATTCCGGAAGATCTTTCCTTATTGCTGGAGGTTCGAGCCTCGCATGCAGGTGTCGATATCCAACGTTTCGCTTGGCATCGCTAATGGCATCACTGGAAGGCAGCTGTCGGTCGCGTGACTCAGGTCCGAAACTCCAAAGATTTACGAGCGGCCCGACGGTGACGTCGAAAGCACCGCCCGTTGTTTCAGAGATCTCCAGCGCGAAGGAAACGACCTGTGCGGTTTCGGGACTGACGGGGAACCAATCCGTTGAGGCGGACGCATTAAACCGCGAAATTTC
>JBCCJB010000071.1:0-13646 GCA_039028015.1 Planctomycetota bacterium | reverse complement strand
GATGTGGCGTTTGGACCCGACAGTGCCTTGTACGTGAGCGATTGGGTTAACGGCTGGGTTGGCGAAGGCAAAGCCAGAATCTATCGACTGACAGATCCAACTCATGCCAGTTCAAAGCAGGTCACTGAAGTCAGCGAATATCTGGCCGCCGGCTTCGAGCACCTCGATGACGAGGTCCTAGTTCAACGAATCAATCATGTCGATCGGCGAATCCGCCTGCGATCGCAGTGGGAACTAGCCGAGCGTGGCGCGGCGGACGCATTGATCGCCGTCGCCGAAAACACTTCGAGCGATGTCATACCGAGACTTCATGGCGTTTGGGGTGCCCAGCACGCTGCTCGAATCGAGCCGTCGCTGCGACTCGCCGTTGTGAGTGCTGGTCGTCGTTTGCTGGCCGATCATGAGCCCACGATTCGTGCCGCAGCATGTCAGTTGGCAGCTGAACAGAACGATGCCAAGGCAATCCAACGGCTCACCGAATTAGTCAGTGACAATCATCCACGTGTCGTGATGCATGCGATGCTGGCGCTCGCAAGACTCGGTTCCAATCAAGCCGCTCGATCGGGCCTTGATCCGGTGCTAGCGGTGCTAGCCAAATCAAAAAACCAAGACCCAGCACTCCGACATGACGCTATCCAGTATCTAACGCGCGCTATTCCAGGCGAATTCTTGGCTGACCTGTCGGCAAACAACAACGTGCACGTTCGACGTGCGGCCGTGGCTGCGCTTCGTCTGCTGGCAGACGGACATGTGGCAGCGTTTTTGAATGATGCGAATCCGATTGTGGCCAGTGAAGCCGCAATTGCGATCCACGATCGACCCATTCCGGTTGCCATCGAAGATTTGGCCAGTCAGCTTTCAACGGTCGACCCAGCAACATCCACCGAAGCATTTTTGCGACGCGCGATCTCGGCCAATTTCAAGATTGGCACCGGCGCGGCGGCCGATCGACTGACGGACTTTGCAGCCTCGTCGGCATCGCCGGAGTGGGCCCGGATCGAAGCGCTCGACTGCTTACTGGACTGGACTGATCCAGATCCACGTGATCGCGTGACCAATGAATTCAGGCCGACACCATCACGCCAGAACGGACTCGTTGAGAAGTCGCTGGACAATCGCATTGAAGAGCTGATGCTGGCGTCAGCATCCGTTCGCGAAAAATCGATCGACGTGGCTTCGCAGCTAGGCCTGGCACGAATTGCGCCACAATTGCAGAGTCGGGTGAGCGATTCAAAATTGAGACCTGACAATCGTGCCGGATCACTGATAGCACTTGCTCGATTGGATTCCGAACTTGCCGTGGAGCTCGCCAAAGGTGTCTCCGCGAAGTCGCCAGTAACGCTAGCAGTCGCCGCCCTCGATATTCTGGGCCAGCACGCGGGTGAGGAGTCACTAGCCCGATTTGTCGACGCCACCAAAAGCGATGTCGCGATTGTCCGGGGCCGGGGTTGGGATTTGTTGGCGACATCGGAATCGGCAACGGCGACTGATCGCATCCGCGAAGGCGTTGCGGATTATTTGGCCGGGTCGCTCTCGGCCGACGTTCACCTCAACGTGATTGAAGCTGCCCGACTGCGTTTAACGACCGCCGAGATCGACGAGCTCAACGCCGCGCTGGAACACGCATCATTGCAAGATCCAATGGTCCGCTGGATGCCATCTCTGCATGGCGGCAACGTGCAACGTGGAGCGGATCTGTTCTTTGGCAAAACCGAATTGTCGTGCGTGCGTTGTCACAAAGTCGATCGGGTTGGTGGCGAGGTGGGTCCCAATCTGACGTTGATTGGAAAGCAGCGTGACCGCCAATCCTTGCTTGAATCCATCTGCTTACCCGATGCCAAGATTGCCGAAGGTTACGAGACGGCTGTGATTGCCAATGAAGACGGCCAGGTGTTCACGGGAATCGTCGGGATGGAAGACGACGACATAATCGAACTCATTGCCGCCGATGGAGCTCGCGTTCAGATCGACCAAGAAGAAATCATCGCGCGGAAAAAAGGCAAATCATCGATGCCCGCTGGACTTGCGAAGCTGATGACGCCGCGCGAGCTACGTGACTTGGTTGCCTACTTAGCAAGCCTGCAGGTCAGTCGGCGAAACGCAGACGAAACCGAATAGGATCCAACCGAAAGCGCGTTAGTCTATCCGGTCAGCGTCAGCCCGCACGGAACAGCAAAGACGCACCGGGCGGCCGCGGCCAGCGCAGTGATGCAGTCGGGTTCTCGCCCATACTCCATCAATCGGCCGCACTGAGTATCGGCGGACATTCCTGACCTTCGGGAACAAAAATCATCGAAATCGAATTGACGCAGTGGCGTATGTTTTTTTCGGTTAGTCGCTCGCCTTCGAACACGTGGCCCAAATGGCCGCCGCATCGGTCACAAACGATCTCGACGCGATAGCCATCGGCATCGGGCCGACGGCCCACGGCACCCGCAATTTCGTCATCGAAACTGGGCCAGCCGCAATGGCTGATGAATTTGTGGTCGCTTTGATACAGCGGCGCGTGACACTGCCGGCAGATGTAGGTCCCGGGTTCCCGCGTCATTGTCAATCCGCCATTGCCAGGCGGTTCGGTCCCTTGATGCAAGATCACGCGGGCCTCGGCAGCGGATAACTCTTTGTAGGGCATGGTGTCTCCTCCGAAAATGTGACAACACATCAACGCGAGCTGTCGCTTCGCATTGCTCAGACAATATCGACACCGCAAGTGTGCATCCAAACAAACGACTCAATTCCATCAGCCCCGTTTCCACTGCGACGAATCGTACCTTTGGGCCCGGTGACGACCGGACGCATTCAAATCAGACCCAAACTGCAACTGCCCGGTTTCACCGGGCCTACTGTTTTTTTTCCAATCGCTCATCGGCCCGTGCTTCGGCGGCACCGCTGATGATCTCATGGGCGACCAACGTAATCATGCCAATGATCAACGGCAGCACGTAATAGATTCCGCGGAAAATCAACACCGACGCAAACAGCTCTTCACGATTGCCCGCAATCAGATAGATCAAGATCAGCTCAAGCACACCGGCGCCGCCGGGCACCTGCGAGATCAATGAAACGGTGATGCCGACCAGATAAGCCGCCAAAACATTGCTAAACGGCACCTCAACGTATGCCGGCAAAACCAGATATAGCGCTGTCGCTGAAATCGTGAGATCGACCGCAGCAATCGAAGCCTGGGCCGCCGCGAGTCCGAGCGTTGGCGGCCGCATGGCCACGCCACGGATCACCAGCGGGCGATGCCAAACAAAACAGACCAGACCGTAAAAAGCTGCCACGGACAGCAAAATAATTCCGAGCGTGCGTGTGCCAAATGGCAGCCCAACCTGAGGCGGCAGGTCGATGGGCGTGATCACCAAAACCCCGCCACCCAACAAACAAACCCCCGACCAAAATGTTAGCCCCAACACCGACATGAGCGCCACGATCTGCCGGTGCGTCAGCCCCCAGCGATGGTAAAAGCGGTAACGAATCGGTGCGGCGGCCAATAGGGTGCCGAGGTTATTGCCGAGCGAGTAACCCAGAAATGAAACCAAAACAACGCGTCGCAGCGGCAACGCCCGCGCGACATATCGCAGCGCCAAAAGGTCGTAACAGGCCAACAATCCATAGTTGAGCGCGACCAAGAAGACCGCGACCAACACGTATTGCAGCGGGACCGCTCGCAAGCCATCCAAGAACGCATCGCGATCAAAATTAGCGACCAACAGACGAACGGCCAGCAAAAACAGCATCGCGGCCATCGCCGGGCCAAGCAATTTTCGCCAGTTCAAATCCGATAGGGGCCGCGGGACCGATGCCTTATCGTCCGTCACGAAGCCGGCCCGCCAATTGGCCTATTGCCAATCATCCTGCGGTGGAACCACGATCGTGCTGATGTCTTCAAGTTCCATGCCTTCAAAGCGTTCTTCCATCTGTTCCAGCCGTCGCTGAGCCTCTTCGTCCGTTTCACGACGTTCGGATTCACGAAGTTGCTGATCCAAATCCTCTTGCTGTCGCCGACGTTCCGCCTCATCAAGTTCCGCACCCTCTTGTTCATTCAAATCGACGTTGTCGCGCAATCTGGCATCGGCCTCTTCCGCATCCGTCCGCATCGCCAAATCGGCCGCGCGGGCACCGCCGGGGTCAAACACGCTGCCGACGCGTCCCGATTCCCGTAACGTTCGCTGCCAGATACCACCATAGGTCGGATACGCGCACAAATCCTCGTCACTGCAAAGCCGACAGCCACTGACCCCCAGCAACGATAGCAATACGATCAGGCCAACACAGCCTCGGCGAAATAGAGGGGGGGGATGATTCATGAGACTTGCCATGGGCAGAAATGAACGAGCCGCACGCTCGGTGTCGTTGATGGAATCGGCAAATGTGATCACAACAAATTAGGCAGACTTTGCGGATTAAATTGATTTTGCGGTCTACGCTAATTTTTTCGATTTCTGCTCAAGTCTGACCTTTCGGCTGCCGGGACTGTTTTCCGACAGTGCGACTCGCGGGCGAACGAGTCGCTCGTCTCTTCTCGACGATTCAGACCAGGATGGCCCGATGATCGATCAATTGTGTTTTTGCGGTGACGTGGTGAGTGCCATTGGATTGCCCGCGATTGCGATGGTGCTGCTTGTTGCCAGCAAATTGGCCACATCAAACACGGCTCCCCGCGCTCAGAGACGGTTCCTGATCGCTTTGGTCGTGATGACGATCATCACCGCTCGAACCGTCACGACTTCGGAACCAACATGGTTGATTCATACCACCACGCTATCCATCATGATTGTCGGTTCGCTGTGGATACCCGACCAAACGTCATGGTCCAACGATTCAGCGACCATGATGCCTTCGTGACCCCGCGTCACCCATCGGGGTCCTGCGGTCGATCACCAACGATCCATCTCTCCACACGAGTTGATGCCACCCAACCAGCAGCAGCGAGCACAGCTCACCGCTAATCAGAACACGACGCGTAACGCGGAATCGCCCCACGAACCATCACGTGATGCATTGCGGAAACGCGCCGTCGCCAGCTGTGTTCGAATCTTGCCAACGGGACCACTTTTTGGCGTCGTCGAGCCGCCGGGGAGCAAATCGATTACCAATCGAGCTTTGCTCATCGCGGCGATGGCCGATGGAACGTCCCGTTTGACGGGCGCTCTCGCAAGTGAAGACACCGAGGTGATGATCCAGTCGCTTCGGAACATCGGCGTCACAATCAAACGGTCCGCCGGCGGACGCGAATTGGTCGTAACCGGTCTTGGATCAGCGCCTGCGAGCAAGGATCTGCCGGACGAGCCGAAGGAATTGTTCATTGCCAATTCAGGCACCACGGTTCGGTTCTTGACCGCAGCGCTGTCGGCAATCGGAGGCAGTTATGTCTTGAAGGGTGTGACACGCATGCATCAACGCCCGATCGGTGACCTGATTGCGGCAATCCAGCCAATCATTGATGGCACGATCCAAGCGACCTCTCCGGGACAATGTCCACCGGTCGAAATTGAATCGCGGGGCTGGACCGGATCTCGCTTGCGTGTTGCTGGTTCGGTCAGCAGTCAATATCTGAGTGGTTTGATGATGGCCGCATCGATCGCGTCGAGCCGACACAAGGATGAGATTCAAATCGACGTTGACGGCGAATTGGTCTCGCGAACATATGTGAACATGACCGCAGCGGTGATGCGAGCGTTTGGAGCCAGCGTGACAGCTGATGAGACATCGTTTTGCGTTAGCAATCGATATCAAGCAGCGAACTATCACATCGAACCCGATGCGTCAGCGGCCAGTTATTTTTGGGCCGCAGCAGCAATCACGGGTGGCAAAATCACGGTTCGCAACGTGACACCTCGTTCGCTTCAAGGAGACGTTGGTTTTGTGGATGTGCTTGAAAAGATGGGCAGCCACGTTCGCACCGACGAAAACGGAATCACCGTCGAGGGCCGAGCGTTCCGCGGCGTTGACGTGGACATGAACACGATTAGCGACACGGTGCAAACGATTGCTATGGTCGCATTGTTTGCCGATTCTCCGACGCGCGTTCGTGGTGTCGCCCACAATCGCTTCAAAGAAACCGATCGGATCGGCGATCTGGCTCGCGAATGCCGGCGATTGGGCGCGACGGTTGATGAGCATCAGGATGGACTGACAATCCATCCGTTAGCGGAAGAGGACATCGCGGCTCGCAGCGATACGTCGCCGCCGATACGTATGGAAACCTACAACGATCACCGCATGGCGATGAGCCTCTCGCTGGCCGGTCTTAAGCTGCCAAATCTGGATATCGCCAACCCATCGTGCACCGGTAAGACGTACCCCAATTACTGGTCCGATTTGGAAGCATTGACCGGTCATCCGCATTTCTGGACGCCCGCTGAGCCAACGAAATGAGGAGGCCAACGAAATGAGGGAGCCAACGAGATGAGCTTGCTGATCACCTGCGATGGCGGTGGCTGGAAAACGCCCTCACGCGTTCGATCTCGCTTGGAATCCGAAGGCGTCACGCTGCCGCATGCCCACATTGCCGGTGACCGATCGGCTTTGCTGGCCGCAATGGCAATCGCTCGTATCACCGGAGGCACTTTGGTTGCCAATGAGCATCGCCCGGACCTTATTGACGTTGGTCGCACGCTGGGTCGGGGCCGACTCTTTGGACCGGAAATCGCGTGTCGGCCAAAAACGGATCGGCAACTGATCGTCGAAGAGATTTACCAGCCTTATCGAAGGAAAGTCCGCGAGCAAATCATGATTTCGATGGCACGATCGGCTTATGTCGTTCATCTTTCGATTCGCTCATTTGACGCCAAAGAAGCCGATGGTCGTTGGCGTCGCGGGGATGTGGGGCTGGGTTACGATCCGGCGGTGCAAGATGAAGTCGATTGGTGCCTGGACTTGATTGATGAACTTTGGGTCTCGACCGCCGAGCTCAAAGTCCGCCGCAATTTTCCGCGTCGAGGATCGCACGACACCCTGACCCGCGCCATGCGTCGCGAATTCGCTGGTCAGCCGTATCTCGGGATTGAAGTGATGCTCAATCGCGCCTGGCTATGTCGGACTGGCATCCGACGCGACCGCGCGTTGGCCGGTCTGGCGGAAGCAATCGCGGTCGTCACACCCATCGCCGATTCGATCGCAGCCTAACATCACGCTGAAACAGCTTTCGAATTGGGCATGCACATCAAACAGATCGGATCATGACGGTTTTCAGCTGCAATTGGTTTTTTGACACGATTCGGTGGCATCGTTGCCGACGGTAACCGATGGCACGCGCACGAAGCGAATCCACGTGCCTTTCAAGGACGAAGCTGGCAAGCTCTTTCTCCAGCTTTCGAGTCGTCCCACGTGCGAAAACTAACCCTCGGCACCCTGATCGCCAGCGGTGCTCTGCTGGTCTCATTACCGTTTCGGCGAAGCGACGGACCGGACGGTCCTGATGTCCCACTGGTGACCGGACCAACGGCCAGCTGGAATATTCAGCAGCCACCGGCAAGCGATGCGACCTGGACCGAAACGTTATCCGGTCCGCTCAAAACACCGGTCGAGACGGCTCGATATTCAACGTCTCCATCGACGACGTCGCCCGCATTCACAGAATCGATCGCTAGTGCTGAGCAGACACGGCCACGACGCGACATTCGCCAGCCGCTCACGTTTGATGACCTGGCGATTCCTGAATCGACTCCGCATTATCGAAGCCAACGATTCGAAGCGCTCGCCACGTCATCGACGACCGAACCAAAAACGATGCTTCCAACCAAACCATCTCGATTCGAATCAGTAGGCCCGTTGACAACCGTGCGGGCCCACGCGGAAAGACAAAATCGCCCGGTTACCACAGGGCCTACGGCTCCACGATTTGAGTCTTTCGCGACATCATCCGATGAACCAACGGCCCCATGGCACATCGATCAGGAGCAGCCTCAATCGGTGTTAGTTCGAACTGCGAGTCAGGCCACCGAGCCAAACACGCGACCACGTCAATGGATCCGGCAACCCGAATAATGCCGCGATCTGGTTCTCGCG
Source organism: Planctomycetota bacterium (assembly GCA_039028015.1). Taxonomy (GTDB): domain Bacteria; phylum Planctomycetota; class Planctomycetia; order Pirellulales; family Pirellulaceae; genus Rhodopirellula. Next base: position 5,633 of record JBCCJB010000071.1, on the reverse strand, counting down.
GTGACAAGCCGGCGGACTTGATCTTGTAGGCCCGGTGCCATGCCAACCGGGCGGGTCGGCACACAAACACGAAATCGCCAGGTTGGCACCGGGCCCACAACAGCATCCAGCGTCGGTTAATCAAATTCGGATTCGAAATCCCTCTGGCGCACGCGGATTAGTTCCATGTGGAACGGTTGCCCAGAATCGCGTGACCACGTCAAGACCAGTTTTATAGGAAACCGATCTTGAGATCACACGCTTGTTTCACTTAGTTTCCCGCTGGTTGGCGAAAGCCATTTTGCGTCAGTGCAATCATCTCGATGTGGATCGACCAAAGCAACACCCATCCACAAACGCCATCATCAACAGACAACCAACGCGTAACGGACGATCGTGGCTCGCATTCTCAGCGTCGTCAATCAGAAAGGCGGCGTCGGAAAGACAACAACAGCGGTGAATTTGTCAGCGGCCCTGGCCACGGCCGGACAACGAACGTTGTTGATCGATCTGGATCCGCAATGCAATGCGACCGCGGCGGTGGGCGGGACAACATCCGCTCGGCACGGCGTGCTCTCCGATCAGCCAATCGATCAATCGGTTTGGCAAACAGCAACGGAAAACTTGATGCTGCTGCCCGGCAGTCGACATTTCCGCGATGCCGCCGAACTGGATGGTGGCGACGCTGATGCCACCAAGCGTCTCCGATCTCAAATCGACTCCATCCAGTCGACCTACGATTTTATCTTGTTTGATTGCCCACCCAGCGCGGGTGCCATGACTGAAACGGCAATGACCGCCAGCACGGAGGTGGTAATTCCAATTCAGTGTGAGTACTTCGCCATGGTCGGCGTCACACAGTTAATCGGGACTATCAAGAAAGTCATTTCATCGACGAGCGGTCGCCTCACATTTGGCGGCATCGTGATGACCATGGTCGACGAATCGCTCGAATTGACGCGCGAAGTCGACGAGGAAGTTCGGGATTTCTTTGGCGACATAGTTTTTGATAACGTCGTGCCGCGGGACGTCGCGCTTTGCGAAGCCCCAAGCCACGGTCAGACGGTTTTTCAGTACGCCCCACGAAGCCGCGGCGCGTACGCTTATATTCAATTGTGCATGGAGGTGCTGCAGCGTGACTAATTCCACCACGACCCAGCGGGCAGCGGGAACACGAGCGGGCGGAAAAGATCGGCGATTGGGCAAAGGTCTGGCGGCACTGTTGGGCACCGATCTGGAAAATGATTTGGACGTGTCGGCAACGACCGCACCGGATGAAGATGAGTCTCCATCAAGCGACGAACGCGCAGTTCAGTCACTTCAATTGGACGTTGACGCGATCCAGCCCAATCCGTTTCAGCCCCGACGCGAATTCAATCCTGAAGAAATCGCATCGCTGGCACAATCGATTCGCAATCATCAGCAGCTGCAGCCCATTTTGGTGCGGATCGTCGACGGGGGTGGCTACCAGATCATCAGCGGCGAACGACGCCTGCGGGCGACGATCCACGCGGGTCTGAAAACAATTCGAGCGGAAGTCCGCGAAGCCGACGATCGACTGGTTGCCGAACTGGCGATCATCGAGAATCTGCAACGCAAAGATCTCAATCCCATCGAAAAAGCGATGTCGTTCAAACGCTACATCGATGAGCACAAATGCAAACAGAACGATTTGGCACGACGTTTGTCGATCGACCGCAGCACGATCGCGAATCTGATGCGGTTGCTCGAATTGCCCGAGGCGATTCTTGACATGCTGGCCAGCGGCGAACTTGCCGCGGGCCACGCTCGCGCCCTGTTGCCGATCGGAGAACAAGACGTGCAGGTTTCAGCTGCCCGAAAGATCATCGATGAATCGTGGTCGGTTCGCCAAACCGAGAATCATGTCGCGGAACTACTGCGTGCCGAGGAGGATAGCGAGACCGGCATGCGAGTAACCAACGCGTCGCGACAAAAACGAAAACCAATCCCGCCGCACATCGAAGCGATGCAACACGAAATGCGAATGGTGTTCGGTACCAAAGTCGAAATCAAAGCGTCCTCACGCAGCCGCGGCAAGATCACGATTCACTTCAGTGATGCCGATGAGTTCGAGCGACTTCGGGACTTACTTGGCGGTGTTAGCCCACAACCGCTTCGCGTCGCGGGTTAGCAATATGTCGAGCGGCGGATTGCTGCTACGCTGGTGGGAGTACACCTTGATTGACTTCAACCGACCAAACGATTCATTTCGATGGGCAGCTTGCTCGAAACGATCCTCGCAAGCGAAACGCTCAAGCAGCAACTCGAGCAGATTCCGGCCGACCAGCACACACGGACGTTTGAACTACCGCCGTCACCGCTGACGGCCGGGCAATGGCCGACATCCAATCCACCGACCGAGCCCGCCGACCTTCGGCCATCTGATCACGCCATGGTTTCAGTTGATGCCACGAGCGGGAAACTGGCTGGGAAACTCAGCCCGGCGGGAACCAACATCACGGTTGACGCAGATTTAGTTGAGAACGCTCGCCAAGCGAGTCATCAACACGATCAAACCGAATCAGACGAGCGGCCCGCGATGTCAGACGAGGGTTTCGTGCCGCGTCGGCGAATCGTGTCGGTTAAAGATTCGCGACCTGCCAATGAAGACACTGAGTATCGATTGATTGGAGAGCTTGGCAGCGGCGGCACCGCGATCGTCTATCAGGCTCATCAGCGGGCGATCGACCGCGAAGTTGCCATCAAAGTCTTGCGCGATGAACACGCTGGTGACGCACACCACCGGGCGAGGTTTTTGGCGGAAGCCCGCGTGATTGGTGCGATGGATCATCCCAACGTGATCGCGCTTCACGATTTGTGCTTGGACGAAACCGGGCATCCCTTCTACAGCATGAAACGGATCGATGGTGCCAGCTGGGATGAACAAATTGATGAACTGGAGACCAGCAGAAACATCGACATATTGCTCCGGGTCGCTGATGCGGTCCGCTACGCGCACTCGCGCGGCTTGATCCACCGGGATCTCAAACCTGAAAACGTGATGCTGGGAACGTTTGGCGAGGTCCTCGTTGCCGACTGGGGCCTCGCGTTCGCCGTTGAGAGCTCTCTAGCGACCACGTCGGCCGTGGGCGGAACACCAGCGTACATGGCACCTGAGATGGCCACCAAATCATGGGGGCCGATTTCCTTTGCGACCGATGTGTATTTGCTGGGCGCGATTTTGTTCCGCATCTTGACCGGACAACCGCCTCACCATGGCGATAACTTACTAGCGTGCTTGCAAGCCGCCGCGGTCAACGACATCGTGCCAAGTCAAGTCGAAGGCCAATGGATGGACGTCGCGATGCGAGCGATGCGTTCGAAACCATCGGACCGCTTTGCAACCGTCGATGAGTTTATCGCAGCGATCGCCAGCCAGCGTGATCATGAAGAATCGACCCGATTGACCCGCCGGGCTCGACGTCATCTCGAGCCGTCCGAGTCACCGCCTGAAACGGCTTCGGAAACGTCACATGATGCCGACACCGTATCGGACACTAACCCGTATCGCAGGCACCGCATCGCCGAAGCACTCTTGCGTGAGGCAATCGAGATCTGGCCCGATAACACGGAAGCAATCAAATATCTGGCCCAAACGCAAACGGAATTCGCCCGGATCGCGGCATCCCGAGGCGATTATGACCTGTCGTTGCTGCTGTACGACAACGCGGGACAGGGCGACAGTGAAGCAGCAGCTCGGGTGCGGCGGAAGCGCGACGACCGCGAAGATCTGAATCAAGATCACGCGAAGTATTCGGCCTTGTTCACGCAATCGCCCGATGCCGGCTTGTTGATTCGATGGGCCAACGGGGAGCTGGTCGAAGCCAACGCCGCCTTTGCTAAACTCGTCGGCTACGGCAATGACGAACTGGTCGGACTTTCGATGTCATCACTGACCATCTGGGTTTGCCCGGATCGACGTGGCGTCTTTTTGGAAATGCTCGGTCGTGACGGACGGGTCGATAATTTTGAGACGCAATTTCGCACCAAGTCGGCCGACCTGATTGATGTCCTGATCAGCTCGCGGCGGGTCGAAGTTGGCGATGAAGAAATGGTCATGTCAACGATTCGCGATATCTCGCCCCGCAAGGCAGCCGAACGCGAATTGCAGCAAAGTCGTCGACGCCTCCGAGACCTGCAGCAATTGGCGGGGTTGGGTACCTGGTCTTACAACGTTATCGAAAAACGCGTGGTTTGGTCGGATGAGTCGTTTCGAATCGCTGGACGGCAGCCCGAACGCGGTGAGCCTGGTTATGAGGAGTTCATGCAGCTGATCCATCCCGATGATCGTGTGATGGTCGCAGGAGCAATTGCCAATGCCATCCAATCGGTCGCGTCGTACGAGTTTGTGATGCGAATGCGAGATGATTCGGGTGACTATCGACGACTGCTAACGCGGGGTCAGCCGGTGAGGGACGAGGACGGACGCGTGATGGAAGTGTATGGTGTGATGATGCGTGCGGAGTTAACACCGTAACGTCGAACCAGCGTGTTTTCTGTTCTCAACCGTTTGGAACGCTCCTGGCCAGCCCCAGTCCCTCGACCGTGCAGCGATACACCCAATCCGATCCGGATGTGCGGTTGATGTTGCGCGTTCGCGATGACGATGCGGGGGCTTTCGAAGAATTAGTTCGTCGCTATGAAAATCGATTGGTTCGATTGATGCATCATCTGGTTCCACCGGGCGATCTTGCCGAAGACCTCGCGCAAGAGACCTTCTTAAGAGTCTATCGTGCGCGACATCGATACGAGCCAGGTGCAAAATTTTCAACGTGGCTGTTCACAATCGCGGGTAACGTCGCTCGAAATTCCAAACGCACACTCGCGCGTCGCCGCGAAACCTCTGAAGTCGACGCAACACGCTCGGGTGGCAGCGCATCGGATGCGCAATTACTCGCCGTCACGGCACTCGATGCCAGCGGCATGATGCCAACGCGGTTGGTCGAAGGCGGCGAACGGGCTGAGCTGGTCCAAGTCGCAGTGCAACGACTCGGTGAACGACAACGCATGGCATTGATGTTGTCGCGTTTCGAAAACATGAGCTACGCCGAGATTGCGGAAACGATGGATTTATCGCCCAAGGCGGTCAAATCGCTGCTCAGCCGAGCGCGGGTCCGTCTGCGAGAATTGCTGCAGCCGTACATGGATGCGGGACAACTGAATGCGGCGTCGGCGGAGGAACTGTCGTGAACCAATCCAATGCGACCACGTCGATCCAAGTCCAGGATGATGACGAAATTCTGGTGGCGTACCTGGACGATGAGCTATCACCCGATGATCGACGCAGCCTGGAAGCCCGACTCATTGACGACGCAGCGCTGCGTGATCGCATGCGTCAGCTCCAAACCAGTTGGGACCTTTTGACCGAGCTCCCGTCGCCAACGCCCAACACGAAAATGGTCCAATCGACGATGGAGTTGGTCGTCGCGGATCTGACTGGTCAGACGCAGCGAGAACGATCAACGTCCAAGAAATCGCGATTGGCACTGCCGAGTTCTCCGCTCAAACGTCAAGTGATTTGGTTTGTCGCTGCGGCGTCGGCAATGGCTCTCTTGGCAATGGGTTTCGCCCATTATCGATCCGTTCGGCAACAACGTGATTTCCCAATTGCCATGGATTTGGATGCCTATCGG
>JBCCJB010000070.1:0-13699 GCA_039028015.1 Planctomycetota bacterium | reverse complement strand
GTTCGATTGAAGCGGAGATGCAGAATCTCGAGGAAGGGCGAACTGAGTCGCTCGATCAACTCGCGAGACACTATCTGCCGGACCTCACGCCCGAATCGATTTCGCAAACTTGGACCGATGTGCGACCGGCCATCCGCGATGTCTTGCTGCGAAAGCAACACCAAGCACAACAATGGGAGGATGAGCTCAAATCAGACAACACGTTGCGCCGGGGCCAAGAAGAACAACTCATCCAGATCGCCGTCGACATCGAATCGGCCGAACAACAACAGGCGTCCGCATCATCAGCCGTCGAAGTGCAGCTGCAATCGGACCCTGAGTTTGTCCAGCTGTCCGACCGCGCCGCGATGGCTGAAGCGGCCTTGCAGCGAGCCGAGGCCAACTTGGATGAAGTCAGCCAGGACGCGGCGAGAAAGCTGCCCGCCTTCGACGAATGCAAACTCTTTTCGTATCTTCGGCAGCGTGGCTACGGAACATCGGCCTACACCAAACGTGGATTCACGCGACGGATGGACCGCATGCTGGCCGGAATGACGAATTATTCAAAGGCCAAACGTGACTACGATTTCTTGACGACCACCCCCGACACGATGCGAGAAATCATCGCTCAAGATCGCGCCGCGTTGGAAACCGTACTGGATGAATTAACCCGCCTCCGCGATCTGGCGGCCCAACAACACCGACTGCCCGAGGCCATTGCCGAAGTCCAGCGGCATCAAGAGATCCGTGCCGACGCAATAGCCGCGTTGGACGAAACCAATGAACGCTGCGAAGCGACCCTTGCCAAACTCAACGAGCTCCAGTCGCCTCAATGCGAATTCTACATTGAAGCGATCGGAATCTTCCGCAGCATGCTGGCACGATTGGATGCCTCGGATCTCCGTCGCCAGGCTCGCGTGACACCTGAAATCACCGACGATCAAATTGTTGCTTCCTTGCGAGGCCTCGATCAGCAGATCGATCAACAAGAACTGGCAACGTCACAACGTGGAAGCGAGCTCGAGCAAACGCAAGCGGTGCACACCGCGATTGGAAGGCTCGTCCAGCGTTTTCGTGCTGCGGGCTTCGATGTCGCGCGGTGCCACTTTTCAGAGACTTTGGATGTGGTCGGCCAACTCGACCGCGCCCGACATGATCACGATGTGGATGCGGTGTGGCAATCAATCCGCAGAGCACAGAGCTGGGGACCGACAACGATGGACAAGGTCACGGCGGTCGCAACGCATCCCATGACACAAGTCTTAGTCAACGCGATGGCCCACGCTGCGGCTGGTGCCTTGCGAGATAACGCACGTCGGGCGGGTCGACGTCGACGACGCCATTGGTAGGCTTTCCGCCAAATCATGAGGATTTAGAGAGAACCAGATATGAACCAACCCAGCCCAACGTATGCCGTCACGATTCGTTTGCGTTATCCGGACGCCCCTGGCGCGATGGGCAAAATCACCACAGCCATTGGTGACGCCGATGGGGCAATTGGTGCCGTCGATATTGTCAAGATTGACGGGCGACTGATCTCGAGAGACTTCACGGTTTCCGCACGCGACGTTGACCATGGCAAGACGATCGTCGACCGATTGAGGACGGTTCCCGACATCGATGTCGTCAACGTTTCTGATCGCGTGTTTCTGATGCACCTGGGTGGCAAAATTGAGGTGCTGCCCAAGAACCCAATCAAGACCCGTGATGATCTTTCGATGGCATACACGCCCGGCGTCGCCCGAGTCTGTCGATCGATCGCGGACGATCCCGATGCCTCATTCGCCTTGACGATCCGACAAAACACGGTCGCTGTTATTAGCGACGGTTCGGCCGTTTTGGGTTTGGGCAATATCGGTCCCCGTGCCGCCATGCCGGTCATGGAAGGCAAAGCCATGCTGTTCAAGGAATTCGCCGGCGTGGATGCCTTTCCGATCTGCCTGGACACACAGGACACTGATCAAATCATTGAAACTGTGCGTCAGCTGGCACCCAGTTTTGGCGGCGTGAATTTAGAGGACATTTCAGCGCCACGATGCATCGAGATCGAACAGCGTTTGGATGAGCTTTTGGAGATCCCCGTCTTTCACGATGATCAGCATGGAACGGCCATTGTGGTTTTGGCGGGTTTGAAGAACGCGCTGACACGCATTGGCAAGCGACTGAGTGACGTTCGAATTGTCATCAACGGTGCCGGTGCCGCGGGAACCGCCATCGTCAAACTGCTGTTGATATCTGGCGCGATCGATATCATTGCATGTGATCGCGCCGGAGCGATCGCCGCAGACAACGGACATGAGTTGGACGATTCAAAGCAATGGCTGGTCGAGCAAACCAATCCGAATAATGTTCGCGGTAGCTTGTCGGATGTGATTGCAGGGTCCGATGTCTTCATTGGTGTGTCGGCGGCTGACGTGCTGCAGCCCGAAGATGTCGCTTCAATGGCGAATGATCCGATCGTATTCGCGCTGGCAAATCCGGATCCCGAAATTGATCCCGCCAAGGCGGCTCCGCATGTTCGCATCATGGCGACCGGACGAAGCGATTTCCCCAATCAAATCAATAATGTGCTGTGTTTTCCAGGTCTATTTCGAGGCGTGCTGAATGTCCGGGCCAGCACGATCAACGATGAGATGAAGTTGGCGGCCGCCGATGCGATTGCGGCAGTCATCCCGGAGAGTGATCTGCTGGATGACTACGTGATTCCCAGCGTGTTTGATCGTCGGGTGGCAACCGTTGTTGCAGCCGCCGTTTCACAAGCTGCACTCCAGACGGGCGTCGCTCGGCGAAAAACCAAACCGTCCTACAACATCGCATAATGAGGCATCTATCGCAGCGGATGTTGGTGGGCGGTCCCATCCTGGCTGCGTTGATTGCACTGGTTGCCAACGCGTGCGGTCTCTCAAATTCCGCCAGCTGCTGTGCCTTTGTCGCTCTGGTCTGCGCGTTTTGGTGGATCTTCGAATGCCTGGACATCGCCATTGTTGGCTTGGTTCCCTTCGTTGGTCTGCCATTGTTCGGCGTGGTGAATCATAAGGACGTTGCTCAGTCGTACGGTCACACGATGATCTTGTTGCTTTTGGGAGGCTTCCTCTTGTCTGCGGCCATGCAACGAAGCGGTGCTCATCGAAGGATCGCAATTTGGATGGTCCGCATGGTCAATTTGGGAACAGACACGTCACAGGGTGGCAGTGGTCGACGACTCGTGCTCGGATTCATGCTCGCGACGGCATGCTTGTCGATGTGGATTAGCAACGCCGCCACGACTTTGATGATGTTGCCGATCGCCGTTGCCGTTCTGCAGCAAGCCCATCATCCGAAGCTGCGAACATCCATGCTGCTTGGTATTGCCTACTCGGCCAGCATCGGTGGCATGGCCACACCCATTGGAACACCACCCAATGTGATCTTCATGGGACAGATGGAAGATCGTTTTGGGTCTGCGATTCCCTTTGCGTCCTGGATGGCAATTGGGTTGCCCATCACCGTGATTCTGTTGCCGATCATCTGGTGGTGGATCACGCGACCCATTGGACAGATTGATCCGGTGAAAATGCCCTCCATTGGTGATGTCACGTCAGGCGAACGACGCATCTTAGCTGTCTTTGTCGTGACAGCGGGACTCTGGATCTTTCGCACGAGCCCGGTTGGAGGTTGGTCAGCCTTATTAGGACCGTCGGGCAGTGGCGTGGGCGATGCGACGGTGGCACTCGCGGCGTGCCTATTCCTATTTTTATGTCCATCGGCCGAACCAAAATCAAAAGACAGTGCAGCCTGCGATACGAACGGCACGCCATCATCACCGACGCTTGGACAGGACCGCCTACTGGATTGGCCAACGGCAGCCAAGATTCCGTGGGGGATCTTGATCATGTTTGGCGGTGGTCTCGCACTCGCAAAGGGATTTGACCAATCCGGGCTGAGTGCTGCTATCGGAAGTCAATTGACGTTTCTGACATCGGCTCCCACGTGGACCATTGTGCTGTCCGTTTGCTTGCTCGTGACGTTCCTGACGGAAATCACCAGCAGCACGGCAACCGCCACGCTGCTGCTGCCAATTTTGGCTGAGTTGTCCGATCAAGCTAACGTCAATCCGGAATTACTGATGATCCCCGGCACGATCAGTTGCAGCTGTGCCTTCATGCTGCCCGTGGCAACGGCACCCAACGTCATCGTTTTTGGAGCCGGTGGAATCCGCACTGACGAAATGGCTCGTGCTGGCTTGTTGATCAACGTCATTGCCGCAGCGGTCATCACCGGAATCACGATGTTGCGGTTCGGGTGATGAATCGCGTCGGCCTCACGCAGACGTTCGGCTGAGGATGCAGCTACTTTGTTGCTGGTACGGCAATTGGCTGACCATCTTTGCCAAACATGATCATCATCATCATGCCACCGCCGCCGTTACCCGAACCGTACGTGTAACTTGCCTGAAGAGCACGTTCGATCCGCTCATTGGATTCAATCACGTGAGCCCGGCTGTACGCATCCATTTTGTCACGGCACTTGTTCAAACAAGCGGTCATCGCGTGGCCCAGCTTTCTCAGTTCCATCCGAGCGAGCGTGCTGATGGGATAATACGCTGCTGTTGCCTGAGTCTCTTCCAAGATCAGGTCGATCAATCGCTGCAGATGTTCTCGCTGTAGGTTACGTCGCAGCGAACTGATCATCGGCTTGCGATCATTGCGATCGTCGGGACACGGCTGATCCAGTTCAGACCAGACAGCATCGGTGAGCGTTTTTAGCATTTCGGGCAGCGTCAACGCATCATCATCAGACGGCAGACGCACTTCATTGTCATGCACTCGACGGAGGGTGGTCGGATTCATCAACAACGTTAGTGATGATGCCTGCATATCCAAAACGCGATCATGGATGGGCCACGTGGCTTCGCCTGACATCCCGTGAAAGCCGTCAAGCCACTTTTCAACGCCGAGTCGTTCCAGGATTTCGGGTTTCAGACCATACGCATCATCTTCAAAACTGGTGTTGATCACATATTGAAGCGCGGCACGCTGATCTTCCGCTGGAACCACCTCGACTGGCACACGGTCACCCGGATCGCCTTTTTTGTCTCGATTAACGAACGCACCGCCGACCCAGTTCGCCATCATGCTGACCGTTCGCATTTGCAGACTCAGCGTCAACTCGAATCCGCGGCGGGCTTTGGCCCAACTGTCACCATCATCCACAAATCGCTCAAGCAGCTTTTCGCGGTAGAGATTGACCAGCTTCATCTGCTCGTTGGCGTACGTTAGCGGGTCGCTTCCAAAGTCGTACCTTCGTGCATACGGATCGGGACCACTCGTGTCTTCATCGGTGGCGTACTGCAATTCGGGCTCGGCACATCGCTGCAAGATCTTCTTCAAGCCCGAATCACCGTCGAATGTGTAACCGTATTCGATGGCCCAATAGTCGTAGGGTCCGATGTCAATCATGGCGTAATCGCCCTGCACCTCGCCAGCCTCATATCGGTAATTGATTGGGTTGTAATCCATCACTGACGACGTGAAGGTCTTTTTGCCTTTGACGTCTTCGCTGTTGATCTCATCAATCGTCATCAACGCAGATGCTTTGAAATTGTGACGCAGTCCTAAGGTGTGTCCCACTTCGTGAGCGACCAGATCAGCGAGCAATGGACCCACAAACCATTCGGGCATCCCGTCGAGCAACTGAACGTTTTCTTTTTCAGGTTCCTCGTCTTTTTCATCAGAGCTGGCTTCGGCATCGTCCTCTGATTCATCATCGTCTGGGTCGTCATCCTTGCCCTCGTCTTCTTCCTCATTCTTCTCGGGCTCGGATTCATCTTTCGCATCGTCGGTGCTTTCCCCTTCTTCTTTTTTTTGCTCAGCCTTCTTCTTCGCCTTTTCTTTGGCGGCTTCCTCGTCTGCGGCAAGGGTCAATGCCCAGTTCATTCGCGTTAACGCCAGATCCATGCTGCGACCGTGAGCGGCCATGCATAAACCGTTCTTTTGGCTCACCTGCCCAATCAGTCCATCGAATTCGTCGTCGCCCATCAACGTTGGATCGGCATTAGCAAGCTCATAACCCGCTGTCGGGCTCTGGGCCGCTTGAGCGTATTTGGCTCGCAATGAATTGCTCGCTTCCGGAGCACCCATTCTGACGCGAGGGTCCCAGTTTGGATGACTGCCGAGCCATGCAAGCGTTTCCGGAGTCATTCCCTCCATCGCAATCTTCGGCATCAGGTCGTGATAGTTGAAATTGAAATGCCGAATCCAACCATCGGTCAAAATAATGTCCGCATCCAGAATCTGGCCTGTTTCGGGGTGCACGCGGCTGGGCCCGATCGCGGTACCGATATCGTTGTTCAACCAGCGAATGAAGTTGTAACGCACATCCTCGGGATCTTTTTCCATGTGAACGCCACTAACGGCGTCCTGATACTCGATCACGATTGCATCGACCAAGCCGACCTTTTCGAACGCTTGATTCCAATAATCCACACCCGCCTTGATCCAACGTCGATATCGCACGGGCGTGGTGTGCTCCACGTAGAATCGAATCGGCTCTTTGGGAGGACTCAGCTTGAGCTTCGGATCTCGCTTTTGAAGATGCCAACGATTGATGTAGCGGACGCGCGTCTCATCCTCGGTGTACTTGCTCAAATCCGAAAACGAGGTTGTGAAGTAGCCGACTCGTTCATCCGCCAAACGCGGCTTGAATCCAGCTGACGTGCTCGGCACCTCGCTGAAGGAGTAATGCAGCGTTTGCAGACGGTTGTTTCGTCCGACGACTTCGAACGCAAGTTCAACGTTCTTCGGAAACACCTTGGCAAGTTCGACGCTGTACAGCTTTCGCGAGCTATAGCGGTTCGTGCCCGCCACTGTGATGCCAAAGAAGCTTCGTGCGTTGTTGACCAACAAGTTGTCCATATCGATCACAGGTCCGCCGTGTGGGCCGTTGCACAAAATCGGCACGTCCAGCAGAACTTGATCGGTAAACAATCGCTTCACCGAGGACTTAGCCTCAGCGTCCCCGATGGCCCGAACATCCAAGTTGGGCTGAATCAATGCAATGCGATCGTCATATCGACGCCACTGCAAAACCATGTCGCCCGACTGCAAGCCGGCGTAGCGATCACCGCTGCTGAGCGTCAGCGCGACAAAATACTTCTTACCACTGAAATTCTTGGGCAACTCCGCGATCACCGCATCGTCTTTGGCTCGCTTCCACAGGTAGAACAAACCCTTGGTGTTTTGCAAATCCGTCACGCGGATTTCCGTGAAGTCCTGGGACACGGTTTTGAAGTCGGGAAGATCAGCGACCGCGACCGAGTGACAAACGAGTGGCAGGATCAGTCCCAAACAGGCCACGACGGTCGAAACCAGCGGAGTACGAACGATGGTCATGCCCAAAAATCCGATTGCACGAAGATGGAATGAAAGACAAAGGTGCGGGTCGACACGCTGAACGCAACGCCACCAAGCATTCGCAACGGACCGCAAGTCGAAGTCCAAGTGTACGTCACGTTGTCCAACGTTGGGTCAAATGACCCACTCGTCCGCTACCGTTTTATCCGAAAAAACCGGTGGATTCCAAACACCCGAGGGCAATCGCAACAATCGATCCCGCGCCAAACTCAGGTCCAACCGACACGCTGGTTCACCTAAATCGCGAAAATTCCGTACACGCCAAGAGCAAGACAGATCAACAGTCCACCAACGACGGGCGCCGCGCGCCATGGCGTCAAATCAACCGCGCCCACGTCGACCTGATGATACGCCTCGTCGCGACGCAAACCCAACGCCGCCAATCCCAGCTGCAAAACGATCAACGACGCAAAGATGGCACCCATGTAATGAAATGCGTTGCCAAAGGTTTGCTCAAGCCAGCCACCAGACCCGCCCGAGCCAAACGTGCCAATGAGCATCGCTACCAAACCAACCAAAATCGTAATCAATGCACTTCGACCATCAGCCCAGCGGTTGAACAATCCGAGCAGGATCACGGCTGCCAACGGAATGAAATAAACGCCATTGAGCCCTTGGAAAAAACTAAAAACACCCTCGCGACCATAGAACACCAGTGGTGCCGCCACGACCGCCAGGATGGCGACGATGAAACTGCAAACCTGTCCGGACCGGCGGATTTGCTGGCTGGTTGCATCCGGTCGCAGATACTGGCCATACACGTCCAACGAAAACAGCGTGGCTGCGGAGTTCAGCACTGAATTGAATGTCGACAGGATTGATCCCGTGACCACCGCGGCAAAGAAACCCAACAACCAAGGCGGTAGAACACGAGCCACCAAAGCGCCGTAAGCTCGACTGCTAGCCCACTGACCTTCATCGTCCTGACCAATCGCTTCGATCATTTCCGTGTCGCCCGCAGTCTCAACAAGGTACGCCGCTGCAATGCCGGGGAGCACCAAGATCAACGGTGCGAGAATCTTGAAAAACGCGGCCAGCATGACTCCTTTTTGACCTTCCGCCAAATTCTTAGCACCAAAGGTTCGCTGGATAATCTGTTGGTTGGTGGTCCAGTAAAAGAAATTGAGCAGCAACACACCGGTAAATAGAGTTGGCCAGTGCGTTGATTCGTTCGCGGCGCCGAGTGACTGAAAGGCATCGGCATCGGCATCCGCAATTTTCTCAAAGGCTTCTCCGATACCGCCGTCAACGCCTGCGACGGTCTGCAACGAAAAGAATGTGATCAGCAAACCGCCGATCAACAGTCCCGCACCGTTGAATGTGTCCGATACCGCGATCGCTCGAAGACCTCCCAAAATCGCGTAGGCCCCGCCGAGCGATGCGATGAAGATCAACAAAATCCAAATCATTGAGTATTCGGACAGTCCCAATCGAACGTGCAAACCCATCATGCTGTTGAGTCCGCTGGCACCCAGAAAAAGCACAAACGGCAACAAGATCAGCATGTAAGCGACAATGAAGATCGCGGCGGTTAGGGCACGAACCGAGCGTCCGTATCGGGTTTCCAAAAACTGCGGGATCGTCGCGATGCCGGACTTCAAATAACGCGGCAAGAACACCAACGCCAACAACACGAGCGAAATACCGGCGACCACCTCCCAGCACATCACGGACAAACCATCGTTGAACGAATCCGCGTTGAGCCCAACGAGTTGCTCGGTCGACAAATTGGTCAGCAACAATGAACCCGCGATGAAGACGCCGGTGAGTGACCGACCCGCTAAGAAAAACCCTTCATCGGTGTCCAGATCCGCATTGCGTGTCAGCCACCAAGTCGCCACCGCAACTGCCGCGGTGAAAAACAGAAACGAACCGATCGTGAAGACTGCCATTGGGATTCGGAAACGAGGAGACAGGCGGTGAACCAGATTTGTGCATCAGGTGCCAAAGCGGTGCGGTGGCCTAGGATAGCTCAGCCGCGGTCGAACAAGTTGATGGCATCACTAACATGCGACTGCGCTTGAAATGCCAACAATGCGTTCAGCAATTCAATGGCCATGCGAGATTCTAACGTCACCCCGGCTCGCACACCGACGCAGGGATCGTGGCGACCTTTGGTTAACTCGAAGGTGACTTCTTCGAGATTCTTCCGCACCGACTGCTGCGGTAAGTGAATCGTCGAGGTCGGTTTGAAACCTATTCGAGCAATCAAAGGCGAACCCGTTGTGATTCCGCCGATCAGACCACCGTGCGAATTGGATTGATAGCCATCGTGACGAATGGCATCGTTGTTTTCGCTGCCGCGTTTTGCCACCGCATCTTTCCCAACACCAATTTCGCAGGACTGAACTGCGTTCAAGCCACCAAGTGCACCCATCAATCGCACTTTGAGGCTGTTGTAGAGCGGACTTCCCAGCAAAGGGGGCACATTGAACGCGGCTACCTCAACTAATGCTCCGAGTGAGTCACCCTGCTTTCGTGTCTGCTTGATCAGCTCACCCGCTTGCGTGGCAAAATCACCGTCAACCGATGGAATCTCCGATCCTTCGAGTTGTTTTTTGATCGAATCGACGTTGCTGAGACTCTTGGAATCCTGATCGACCATCGATTCGATCGTCGTTGTTGCTTCAAGAGCACCGACTTGTCGAATTGAAGAGACAATTTCAGTCCCAAACATCTGACGCAGCCCAATCCGTGCAATTGAGCCTCCGATGACATCACTAATCGTGCTGCGGTATGACGATCGACCACCGCCTCGGACATCGACATGCCCGCGAGATTGATGCCATTTGACCAAGTCCGTGTGGCCGGGACGCACCGCGCCTTGCTGGCCGCTCAACTGGGTGTAGTCGCCAGACTTCTTGCTTGTCGACAACACGATTGCGGCAATCGGTTCACCCGTGGTCAGTCCGTCGTCATAGCATTCGGTCGCAAACGACGCCGGGCCAAGCTGCACCTGCAAACGGCCCCCATCCGCATCGTCGCCGCCTAACAAACGGTCCACGTCGTCGCGATAAAGACCGGACAAGAGCACGACTTTGTCCTTCTCATTTCGTGGCGTGCCATGTTTGTTGCCGCCGGGACGTCTGCGATCCAAGTACGATTGAATCTCAGCCCGTTTGAGCTCAAAGCCCGCCGGCGTCCCGTGCACGATCGTTGTGATCGCGGGGCCATGCGATTCACCGGCACCGGCGACGGCAAAGTGTGGGCCGCCTAGGATTTCCATTCCAATTGGGCTCCCGCCAAGCGTGACGCCGTTTCAGCCATCAAAGCGTCTTCGACTGCTGGGTCATCGTGACCAGCATCGTCAACGGCGCGATAGGTCACGCTGAAGCGAAGAAATGATCCGGCGTCGTCCCACGGTACGGTGACGATACCAAGCTCCTCAATCAAATAACGCGTCGCATCTTCAGCGGTCGCGAATGACTGACCATCGGCCGTGCCACTTGGCGATCGCGTGTAAAGAAAATAGGTGCCGCCGGGAACGTGGCAGTCAAAACCACAGGAACGCAGAACGTCAACCAGTTTGCTCATCCGTCGTTGATACTTCTCGCGGATCCGCGTCGGAATCGAATCATCGTCCAAGGCTGCCGCTGCCGCTTTTTGCGTCGCGATAAACTGACCACTATCGCTGTTGTCTTTGACGTCACTAAAAGCTTGAACGATGCGGTCATGACCAGCGACAAACCCCATCCGCCAACCAATCATGTCATAGCCCTTGCTCATCGAATGCACCTCGACACCCACATCAAGCGCACCCGGTGTTTCAAGGAAACTTCGCGGTCGTCCATCGAACGTCAACATCACATGAGCAGCATCGTTGACGACGACGAAGTGCTTTTCTTTAGCCAACGCGACGACCGTTTCAAAGAATTCCGGTGGTGCCGTCCCACCCGTCGGTGAATTGGGATAATTGAGGACCAGCAACTTCGTGCGCCGATAGATGTCATCGGGAATGGACTCAAGATCCGGAAGGAATCCGTTTTCGGCCAACAGCGGGAGCTTGTAGACATCGCCCCCGTAATACCGCGTGTGCGTGCCCGCAACGGGATAGCCCGGCACGGTCATCATTGTGATGTCACCCGGGTTGATGAAAACCGCTGGCAGCATCGCGTAGGCCGGCTTGCTGCCAATGCAATGATTGATTTGCGTGGCGGCATCAAGCGTCACACCAAATTGACGCTGCATGAATCGCGCCGCGGCTTCCTTGTATTCGATCACCCCGTTGTCGGCATATCCGCGATTGTCGACATCATTGATCTCTCGCGTCATCGCTTCGCGAACGGCCGCATCGGCCATGGCGTCATTCTCGCCGATTCCGAAATCCAACAGCTGACGATTGGGGTAATCAGCGAGTGCTTTTCGTTTTGCTCGTTTGATTTTCTCAAACTTGTAAATCGCGTCGTCTTTGCCGTACTGCGATCCGCCGATTCGATCGGCGAAGAGCGACTGAAAGTAAGGATCAACAGCAGACGAGACGGCTGTGTCGGCAACAGTGGACATGATTGAGGTGAATCGAGATCGAGAGAAAAACCAGTGGCGATCGCACGCTACGTGCGCCACGCATGGTATCCCGATGTGGCGATGTTCGACACCGCCCGGACGCTTCACAGCGAGCTCGTTATCACACTGGCCTCATATCACAGTCGCGGAGACGCCAAAGGCAACGTGCCTCATTCAGTCGGGGAGGTCGCTCGCGTCAGCGTCGGCGATACAATTCAAGCAAGTCCAGCGTTGCACGCGGCTGCGTGAGGACGACAGAAAGGATTCGTACGATACAACGGAGGCAGCACGCAAAAGCGTTGACAGTGCTCCAGTCCTGATCCTCAAAGATTTCCATCACCCGCAAAAAGACTTTCATTGGCATCACCCGTGACAGCGCCGTCCACACGAAATGAAATTCACGAGCTGGACGCGGACCGCGTTGAACGCGAACAGCGTCACGAAGCCGAGATGAAGACGGCCCGGAGCCAGTATGAGGAACTCGCTCAACTGGCCGGTTCTCTCGCGCATGAGATCAAGAATCCGCTTTCGATCATCCACATGAATATCGATCTTCTCAGCGAGGATCTCTTGGATATCGACTCACCCGATGCGAGACGTTGTCAAGCACGCGTGGATATGGTGCGCGATCAGTGCGATCGCATGGAAACACTGCTTCGTGATTTCCTACGCTTTGCTCGGCTTCGCGAAATCGATTTGATTCCGGGCAATCTCAATGATCAAGTCAACCAGGTCCTCGACGCCTATCAAATCCAAGCCGATTCACAGCGTGTGGATGTGCAGCGATTTCTTGACCCCAATTTGCCCTCGGTCAAACTTCACAGCGACTCGCTTCAGTCCGCACTGATGAATCTGGTGAAGAATGCCTTGGAAGCGATGCCTGAAGGCGGACAGTTCTGGGCTCGAACTTATGAAAATCGAGCCGGTGTGAATCTCGACTTGATCGACAACGGCTCTGGCGTCGACGACAACACAGTGCTGCACATGTTCGAACCGTTTTACAGCACCAAAGACGGTGGATCCGGTCTGGGACTACCGACGGCCCGCAAAATCATTGAAGCCCACGGTGGTCGTATCTCGGTGCAAAGCGAACGCGGTCGAGGGACGAAGTTCACGCTTCAGTTCCCCGTGCCGGCCCGGCTGCGCTGACGCGGTCAACAAAGTCGCCGACCGTCTACGGATCCGGTGAGCCAACCGTAATCCGGTTGTCCACGCGCGAAACACCAGGTTCCAAACGCATGATCAGTTCGCTCATGCGTCGATCCGATTCAGCTGTCACCGTTCCGCTCAACGTCGCCGTTCGTTGCTGAACATCAACGCGAACTTCCGCAAAGGGTGATGTGATACGACCCGCGATCGGACCAACGCGAGCCAAGCGTTCCTGCGCTTGACGACGCTGAACCGAAAGCCCCGATATCATCGGCGTACCGACGGCATTCGAATTGAGCGGTGTGATGGCACTGCGGAGTCGCGTTCGAATCGCTGGCGAAGCCGAACTGGCGTTATTGTTGTTGCCGCCTCCGAATAAATTGCCGAAGGCCGCACCCAGTCCGCCCGCAAAACCACCTCCACCAAATCCTCCGCCGCCGCCAAAGCCACCGCCGGCACCACCAAGGTTCTGGTTAGCGCCGACGGGCGTTGACGTGTTCGTCCCAACGGCTCCGGACCGATCAACCCCACCAGCAAAGGCACTTTCGGGAGAAAGACCGATCGTGGGAGTACCGCCACCAGCACCCGATTGCGCGGCATTACCTTGATTGGCCGCCCCGCCTCCGCCGCCATCGGCATGCGCTTGGATGTTAAAACAGGCATTCGATACCAACAGG
>JBCCJB010000069.1:0-13815 GCA_039028015.1 Planctomycetota bacterium | reverse complement strand
CGCGAAAACCGCGGCTAACGCCGGCCGGCTAATCCACAGTAGCGCTGTCCAGCTAGGCATTTCTAAAAAAAGACGGACTCGAAAGTCCGTCTTACATCAAAGCTGACAAGGCATCGCTGCGATTGGCTTGCTTGCTCAGAAGCGATCGAGGTTCATCACCTTGGTCCACGCGGCGACAAAGTCGTTGGCAAAACGTTCTTTGCTATCACTGCTGGCATAGATCTCGGCGATGGCTCGCAATTGCGAATTAGAACCGAAGACTAAGTCGACGCTGCTGCCACGCCACTTGAGATCACCCGTTTCGCGATCCAAACCTTCGAACACATGACCGCAGAACGATGACGTCCGCCAAGTGGTGCTCATGTCCAATAAGTTGACGAAAAAGTCATTGGTCAGCGTGCCCGGCTGTTCCGTCCACACACCCAAGTCCATTCCATCAGCATCCACATCGAGCACACGCAAACCGCCAACGAGCACGGTCATCTCAGGGGCCGACAAAGTCAGCAGCTGAGCTCGATCAACCAGCATTTCTTCGGCCGGGCGATCGATCTTTCGACCGATGAAGTTTCGGAAACCGTCAGTCGACGGCTCGAGGACGGCCAGACCTTCCGCATCGGTTTGATCAGCCGTCGCATCAGTGCGTCCGGGTGTGAACGGCACTGAAACCTCAACGCCCGCTTGCGACGCGGCAGCTTCAATCGCAGTCCCGCCAGCCAGCACGATCAAGTCGGCAAGCGAGATTTGCGTCCCGTCGTCCTGAGATTGATTGAACGATGTCGCAATGCTTCGCAGCGTTCCCAGCACATTTTCAAGTTGAGCGGGTTGATTGGCCGCCCAATCCTTCATGGGTGCCAGTTGAATGCGAGCCCCATTGGCACCACCGCGGAGGTCACTACCGCGGAATGTCGAAGCCGACGCCCAGGCGGTCGAAACAAGTTCGCTAACCGTCAATCCAGAACCGTTGATGGCTTCTTTCAGTGAAGCAATTTGTGCCTCATCAACGAGCTTGTGGTCGACCGCAGGAACCGGATCTTGCCAAAGGAAGGTTTCCGTTGGCACGTCGGAACCGAGATAGCGTGAGGTCGGCCCCATGTCGCGATGCGTCAACTTGAACCAAGCTTTTGCAAACGCACGGGCGAACTGTTCGGGGTGATCGTAGAATCGCTTCGAGATCTCGCGATAGCTTGGATCTTCCTTGAGCGCGATATCAGTCGTGAACATCATCGGAGCATGTGACTTCGACGCGTCATGTGCATCGGGCCCCGTGTTTTGGGCTGCCTCGTCAACGGGCGTCCACTGCCAAGCACCACCGGGCCCGTTGGCCAAACGCCACTCGTAATCAAACAGGTTATCGAAGTAACCGTTGGACCATTCGGTCGGCGTCGTCGTCCATGCACCCTCAAGACCGCTCGTGATGGTGTCGCCGGCGTTGCCTGAGCCGTAAGTGTTCTTCCAGCCAAGGCCCTGCAGTTCGATGCTCGACCCTTCGGGATCGGGACCGACGTAACCGTCGGGGCTGGTCGCGCCATGGGCTTTTCCAAAAGTATGACCACCGGCGATTAACGCGACTGTTTCTTCGTCGTTCATGGCCATGCGTCCAAACGTCTCTCGGATATCACGAGCCGAGGCCAATGGATCTGGCTTGCCGTTGGGCCCTTCCGGATTGACGTAAATCAGTCCCATCTGCACCGCGGCTAGTGGGGACGCCAAATCGCGATCGCCCGAATAGCGTTTATCGGCCAGCATTTCCGTTTCAGGACCCCAATCGATGTCGTTTTGCGGCTCCCAAACGTCCGCACGACCGCCTGCAAAACCGAGCGTCTCGAAGCCCATGGATTCCAGAGCCACATTGCCGGTCAAGACCATCAAATCGGCCCACGAAATCTTGTTGCCATACTTTTGCTTGATCGGCCACAGCAGACGGCGGGCCTTGTCCAAGTTGGCGTTGTCGGGCCAGCCGTTGAGCGGGGCGAACCGAATCGTGCCGTCGGAAGCTCCACCGCGACCGTCAGTGACTCGATAGGTCCCCGCACTATGCCAAGCCATGCGAATAAAAAGTGGTCCGTAATGGCCGTAGTCGGCGGGCCACCAATCCTGCGAATCCGTCATCAATTCGGTTAGGTCTGCCTTCACGGCATCGAGGTCCAACTTCGCAAATTCAGCCGCATAGTCGAAGTCGGCTCCCAGCGGATTTCCCTGGGCGGAATTTTGATGCAGGATGTCGAGGTTGAGTCGATTGGGCCAAAAGTCGCCGTTGTCGTATGCACTGGCGATCGTGTGGCGGTTGGCCATCCCCGGGCCAATCACGGGACAAGATGCTGGGGACGACGCCGCGGACTGGGCCTCAACGGAGCTCGCGGGGCTGACTGCCATCACCGTCGTTTGAACAGACATGATGGCGATTCCAGCCGAACAACCGATCACGAAAAATCGCTTGAACATAGAAAAGCTTTCATTTGGGAAACGGGAATGGCAGACGGATCAACACTGTCGGCCTTCAACGGTTACATTATCAGGCTGGCCAACCCATCCATCAAATGAAATGATTGCATAGGATTGATGCGTTTTGTGCATGTCAGGCAGTTTCGATTGTTTGACCGCCACGCTCTGTGGTTTGTTCTCGCGAATTGGTTGCTGATCTCGTTGGTAATCCGAGCGGGGGCGTTAGCGGAGCCGCTGACGAGTCCGCCAGCACCGTTGCGACAATCGACTCAAAAGAGCCAAGACAATTCCCAAGCTCGAAACGTTGATCTGGGGATTAATTTTGCGGGCCCAAAAGACTGGTCGACTGAGCTCCCCATGGCCGACATTTTTCGGCATTCGAGAGCTTGGATTAGTCAGCGTCAGGGAGCTTCTTGGGGTCAGGGGCCACCGCTCAAGCTCGACTCCCAAGGCAACGTGAAGACATTGGAGCCAAATTGCTTTGCCGAAACGCCGATCATCAATGTCTCAGGCGGTCATTATCCCAGTGGGGCTTATCAGCTCTCGTTTCAGGGCAACGGGAAAATTGAGATCCGCGGTGCGGGTGAGCTGGTTTCGTTGGAGCAGGATGCGTCTGGTCAATCTCGCGGCTTGATTGAGGTTGATTCGATTCGGGGTCCGATGTGGCTGCGAATCATGCAAACCGATCCGGATGACCCCATTCGTGATATCCACGTTGTCGTTCCCGGACATGGCAGCGGCACCCAGAATCCATGGCGTGCGAACTTCATCGAGACTTGGTCCATGATGTCGACATTTCGAAGCATGGATTGGCAACACACCAATGAATCGACCATCGCCACGATTGATGAACTTCCCAAGGTGACCGATCAGCGATTCACAGAACACGGTTATCCGATTGAATGGATCATTGATTTCGCCAATCGAACCCAGCGAAACCCATGGATCTGTATTCCGCATTTGGCTAACGATGCGTTGGTCCGAAACATCGCGCGGCTTTGTCGCGATGCACTTCAACCTGGATTGAAGCTGTATGTGGAATATTCCAACGAGGTTTGGAACGATCAGTTCGCGCAGGCTAAGTATGCCGCTGAACAAGGCATTGCACTTGGGTTTGCAAAGAAGCCTTGGGAAGCCCGATGGGCATTTACCGCCAAACGTTCGATCGAGATCTTTCGCATCTTTGAAGACGTTTTTGGTGCGACGGACCGATTCGTCAGAGTCTTGCCGTCGCAATCTGCCAATCCGTATGTCGGCCAGCAGATCATTGAACGCGCTTTATCGCTTGGCGATGCCGACGCGCTTGCGATCGCGCCATACATCAGTCTGAATGTCAAACCGGTGGATGCCGATGCGGTGATTCGAGGCGGCGTGAACGAGGTCTTTCGGCGTTTGCGTGAGGAGTCGCTTCCCAAAACGGTCGATGCGATGAAAAGAAATGCTGAGCTTGCTAGAGAACATGGCTTGCGTCTGATCGCTTACGAAGCCGGCCAACATGCCGTTGGGATTCAGGCTGCCCAAAATATCGCAGCGCTCACCGAGATTCTTACGACGGCAAATGGTGACGATCGCATGACGTCGTTGTATGCGGACTATCTGTCCGCTTGGGAAGACGCTGGTGGTGGTTTGATGTGCTTGTTTTCATCGACATCACAGTGGGATAAGTACGGCAGCTGGGGTTTGCGACAATATTCCGATGAGCCGCTGATGTCCTCGCCCAAATTCCGTGGCGTTGCTGAGTTTGCCAAATCTCGGAAGCTACCCGGATGGCAATGACGACAACCGAGATGTGATGCGATTGCGATAGATGGAGCGGATGGCACCTCCTTAACGCCGGGCGCCGGAGCCTGCATCAATAGGTAGGCGTCTCCGTCCTGCCTGATCTTGAAACTTGCTGCGTTGAAATATGCTCAAGGCCGGTGCAGCAGGCGCGGTTGCACTTAACCGGCACTTCATTTCGTTGGATGCCCAGTTTCGTCTTCGAGGCAGTAGAGATACCTGGCACCGCGAAGAAATAGTTGCGTGCCCACG
Source organism: Planctomycetota bacterium (assembly GCA_039028015.1). GTDB lineage: Bacteria > Planctomycetota > Planctomycetia > Pirellulales > Pirellulaceae > Rhodopirellula. Next base: position 9,342 of record JBCCJB010000069.1, on the reverse strand, counting down.
ACCGCAGGTGACGCATCAAAACGATCGTCCAGTTTGTTCATTGCTAGGACTTCATGCGATGGCGATTTTTGCATGACCAGTGTCGTGCCGCCGCGATCGGTGATGTAGATCCGCGACGCGGCTGCAACGGGTGACGAGTAAATGTTGCTTAGCTGCCCCAGTCGATCAGGACCAAAACTTATGTCCCCGGTGGTCGGGTTCAGTCCAGTCACAATGGATTGATTGCCTTGGTTGAACAGAAGCAAGTCGTCGTAAAGCAGTGGTGACGGAATGTAAGGTGTGCCGCGATGGCGTGACCAAATCGCATGATCGCCAAGTGACAAATCGCCCGTCGCGGATAGCGGCAAGGCGATCGCTGCGTAACCTTGGTAGCCACTCATGCAGATCACCGAGTCGTTGCAGACAACGGGGCATGGGATCACGTTGCCAGTCAAGCCGGTGCACTGCCAAATGATCTCTCCGGATTCCAAGTTGTAGCTGCGGATGGCGTTGGACGCGGCGGTGATGATTTGGGATTTTCCTGAATGTCGAATGACGATCGGTGTCGACCACGCATTGCCTTCATCGCGAGGTTGTTTCCAAAGTGTTTGCCCCGAGGTCGCATCGATCACTTCGATTGAACTGGCTCCGGCGTGGTCGCGGATGATTACCAGGCGACCATCATGCAGAACGGGCGAGGCGCCTTCACCCAAACTAGATCCGACGCGCACCTCACCGAGGTCACGCTGCCAAATTCGATTGCCGTCGAGATCAAAGCAGTACAACCCTGCCGAACCAAACCAACAATACAGATGCGTTCCGTCGGTGGTCGGTGAAGCCGACGCGAAATCATTGTCGTGATGGGCGCCTTCGTGAGGGATCTTGATCGTGGCTGTTTGCCGCCAAATTTCTTGTCCGGTTTGTCGGTCCAGGCACAGCACCACGAAAGCGTGTTTGATGTTGGGTCGCTTGATGTCAAAAAAGTTTGTCTTGGGTTGGTCCTCGGGGTCTGGAATCGAGGTGTCCTTTTCGTTCGTCTCGATCGTGGTCAGCAAGAAAACCTGGTGGTCCCAGACGATCGGCGTGGATGTGCCTTTCCCATCGATCGCCGTTTTCCAGCGGACGTTCTTGGTCTCGCTCCAAAGGATGGGTGGATTGGCTGTCCGAGACACCCCGTTGGCTTCGGGGCCACGCCACTGATGCCAGTTGTGATCCGGCGGGCCACCCAGGCATGGCGGTGCTGAAATCGCGGCGGTGATTAACAAGATAGGGATGCGATGGATCATCGTGCCTGAAGATCGACGGTTGGTGTTTGATCCGTTGTCGAGGACAATAGCGTAAGTGGTATCGGTGTTCATTTGTTTTTGAGTGGGAAACCAGCGTGGCTGTTTTGCGTGGTCGCATTAACGCGTTGATCGTTGGCTTGTTGGCGTTGACCGCCTTCGTTGCATTGAGTGCCGTGCGTTTTGTCAGTGCAGAGCAATTGATACCGCTTCGAAATGGTCTCACGCTTCGCGGCAATGTGATTCAGGTCGCCACGCTCGATCAAAACTCGTTTGTGGCTGGGGCCGATGGTGGGATTCAGATTCGTCCGATTTGGATGGTCGATGATGGATTGTCACGGACGTACATTCATCGCCGCGGTATGGTTTCGGCCGAGCCTGTCCAGGTGCCGGATATCTTGCAGCGAATCGAGTTTTTTCAGCCCGTTCCTGAGGGTGCTCCTGAAGTTGGCAACCTTGGTTTGATTCTGAACCAATCGTCATTTGATTCTTTTGGTCGTCGCCAAATGATGATCCGCGATACGGACGGTCGAGGTGTGGTGATTCATCAAGGCATAACGGAGCTCAATTCGCGATACGCGAAAGTCGAAAGTCTGATCGGTGAGAAATCAATTCAGCTCGACATGCGACTGTCGACCAAACTGCTGGACACGCCAACGCTGCAGCGTGTGTTTCAGCGACGGATCCCGCAAGATGATGTGGACCGGCGACTCGACGTGGTTCGTTTCTTTCAGGAGTCCGAGCGGTACGGCGACGCGCACGCCGAGTTGCGACGGGTGATTAAAGATTTTCCATCTGAGGCGGCACAGTCGGCTCAATTGCCGGCGCTCGTTGAACTGCAGGCACTTCAGTTGCTTGAGCAGGCTGAACTGCGTCGTCAGTCAGGTCAGCCACGACTTGCTGAGGCCATCCTCGATGAGTTTCCGCTTGCGTTGGTTGGTCGGGTTACCGCCGGACGCGTTGAGAAAGCAACGTCTGAGCTAGATGACATTCGACTCCAGTGCAATCAGTTGTCAAAACAGTTACGGGGCTTAATTGATCAATTGCAGCCCGACCAGATCACGCCACTTCAGCCGCTGGCGGACGAAATTGAGCATCATTTGTCGGCGGCGACGCTTCCCCGGTTGTCCGATTTTGCGCGTTTGGGCGGAAATCCAGCCGTGCCGATTGAAAATCGCGTGGCCCTTGCCGTCGCCGGTTGGTTGTTGGGCAGCGGATCGGGCGAACAGAATCTCAAAATCGTGACCGCATTGATTGAAGTTCGCCGCGCGGTGCGCGCCTATTTGCGGGAATCCGATCCAGGCCTTCGTCGCATCAAACTCGATGAGCTTAATCGCTTGGAAGCATCTCGGGCCGAAACGATCGCTCGAATGTTGCCGCTGATGCGTCCGGTTTGGGATCAAACACCTGATGACCGTCCGCTACCAAAACAACCCATTGCGCCCGAGTCGGCAACGCCGCATGATGAGATTGCGGGCTTGTTCCGCATTGATGAACAAGCAGTCCAACCCAATCAAACCGGTGATCGTACGGGCTTAAGCTATTTGGTGCAGTTGCCACCAGAATATGACCCTCGCCTAGCGTACCCATGTGTGGTGGCGTTGCATGCGGCCCGCGCCGAACCGGCAACCCAACTCAATTGGTGGGCGGGTGTGCCGACGGATCAGTTTCTCGATTCAACGTTGTCTGGGCCAACATTGTCTGACCCAACATCATCTGGCCCAGACGAGTCAGGTGATGCGACTCCGTCGGCGTCTCGTTTGGGTCACGCGATACGTCACGGGTTCATTGTGGTTGCACCTGCGTGGACGCGCCCAGGTCAACGCGATTATGAGTACACGCCGCGTGAGCACGCCGCCGTGCTTCGCTGCACGCGTAGTGCGATGCGTCGATTTTCGATTGATGCCGATCGCATTTTTTTGGCGGGTCATGGCGCCGGTGGAACGGCAGCTTGGGATATCGTGCTTTCGCATCCCGACTTGTGGGCGGGTGTGGTTCCCATCAACGCTGATCCGAAGCAAACCATTTTGCACTACAACGCCGTCAGCGATGTCGTGCCGATTTATTTGTTGATGGGCGAAAAAGACGGTCGTCCGCTCAAACGCTATGGCGCGATTTATGATCAATACATGTCCTACAACCACGACGCGATGGTGGTCCTCATGCGTGGTCGGAGCCGCGAGTTTTTCACCGAACAGACAGAGAAGATTTTGCTATGGATGAAGTCATCGGCCCACGTCCGCCCGAAGCCACCTGAGACTCTGCAGGCAGGGACGATGCGCGACGGCGATCAATTCTTTTGGTGGCTGGAGTGGGAAAAGATGTTGCCGGGTGTCTCGATTGATCCGATCCTGTTTGCCTCGGCGGATCGAATCAAAGACGCCAAAGTGGAATCGAAGATCACGGCGAATAATGGCGTGTTGATTCAACAGGCACCTTCGAAGCAATTCACTGTTTGGTTGGGCCCCCACTTGCCGTTAAAGATGAACGAACCGATTGAGGTGCAGTATCGCTCTCGGCGGAAAGATTTTGTCTTTAATGGCGAACTGGAAACGATGCTTGAAGACGTGCGGACTCGCGCCGACCGGGTGAGGCCATTTTGGGGAAAGGTGATCATCCCGTAGACTTCGGAGATGGCAACTCATCTCAATTCTGTGACCGAATCGGTTCACCCGCAATCGTCAACCCAATCAGCCAATGATGGGCTATCGCACGCTTGGACATTCTTGAAACGATTTGTCGCTCATCCCGGACAGGTCGGCGCGATCGCTCCCAGTAGTCCCGCGTTGGTTTCGATCATGGTTGATTGGATCGATTGGCAGCGAGCTGAAAGCGTTGTCGAGTATGGGCCCGGCACAGGCGTGTTCACTGAAGCGATTGTGCAGCGAAAGCGCTCCGGCACGTCGTTCTTTGCCATCGAGCGCGCCGCGGAATTGGCGGCAATCACTCGAGCCAGGTGTCCCGGCGTTGATGTGTGTGAAGCGTCCGCTGATCAGGTGCTCGAATTACTGCGGGCGCGGGGGCAATCGCATGCCGACGCGATCGTTTGTGGTTTGCCCTGGGCTTCATTTTCTGAAGCGTTGCAGCAGTCGATCATGATCGCAACTCACGATGCGTTGTCGCCGGGCGGTCAGTTCGCCACGTTTGCTTATTGGCAGGGCGTGGCGTTGCCAGCCGGAAGGCGTTTTGCACGTCGATTGAAGTCAATGTTTTCCAGCGTTGATCGCAGTCCGACGGCGTGGCGTAATTTGCCGCCCGCATTTGTTTATCGCTGCTTGAAATAGATCAATGAAATACAACGTGTTGAACTCAATTGAGGCTGTCACGGCGTTTGAGTCAGCCCAATTCGTTTCCATCCAATCCGAGCGTGGTTATGCGGCTATCACAATCTGATGATTCGACTGATTTGATCACCCATTCGGCTTCACCAGCGGGCGATAATGAGCTTGTTGATCGCCGATGGATGTCCAAGCTCGCCGTGGTGGCTGTTTTGATGGTGGGCTTTTTATTGGGGGTCGTCTGGGCGTCGGGGTTGCCATCGCTGTCGGCCGATGACGGGCCCGAGTCGGTTCGGATTGACGTCATCCAGAGTCGGCCCGGACGTGATGCGGCCGGTTCGGGGGATTTGATCGGTTTTTCTCACCAGAACGATTCGGGAACGCAGGTAATTAGTCTCATCCACACGAGAAAACTGTGGCTGGCCGTGTATCATGTGGATTCTTCGGGAGCAATCAAACTGATCAGTAGTCGTGAGATTGGTCCCGATTTCACGCTGCATTTTAATGAGCAAGACCCGCTGCCCGCGGAGATCCGTCAACTTTCGGAGTGATCGCGGCGGTGACACGACGATCGGCGTGATGCTTTTCCCCCTCATGACATCGCTTATCTAAATCGACTCGCTCGCCATGGCCGCATACCTGTCACTCGACGAAGCCGCAAAGAAACTTGGTATCCCCGCTGAGGCTCTGGTGGATCTTCGTGGTCGAGGGCAAATTCGAGGTTTCCGTGATGGTTCCAGCTGGAAGTGTCCCGAAACGGAAATTGATCGTTTGCGAGATGAGCTTCCCAATTTGTCGGGTTTCGGATCGGGGATTCTGGCAACCGGCGACAGCGGCAGCAAACTGGGCAGCGTGATCGGTGGTGATGAAGCCAAACCCGAAGACGGTGGCAGCGGAAGCGACATTGAACTCGGCATCGAGAACGTGTCCGACGCCGGTAGCGATGTGAATCTGATTGCCAGTGAGGGCACCGACAGCGATGTGGCGGTGGTCGCTGGTTCAGGAGCGTCATCGGATGCGGGTGCTTCGGGTAGCGATGCGCCGCTGGCGTTGGACCTGGATGATCTGGAGCTTTCGGGTTCGGCGATTTCCCATGACAGCGACAGCCTCAATCTTGGTGATAGTGCACGAGATGTGGTCGAGCAGCGACCGCTTTCGGCAGATGATCCTGTCAACTTGAAAGACAGCGACGAATTTGGCCTGGGCAGTGATATCGGCCTTGGCAGTGATATTTCAAAAAATGATTCCGCGGATGCGTTGCTGGGAAATCTTCCTGAAAGCGATCAAGGCACCGAGTCCGACATCGACATCGATTTGGGAGCGATCAGCAGTGATGAGGCGGCCAGCAGTTTGGAACTGATGGATAGTTTGGATCTGGCCGCCGATGATGGCACGGGTGACGCTGCGTCGAAATTGGGTTCTGGCGGAGGCAGCGGTGATGTGCTCAGCGAGTTGGATTTGCTGGCCGGCGAAGCTGCTGGAAGCGGTTTGATCTCAGCGGATTCGGGAAGTCTTCTTGGTAGCTCGCTGCTGAGTTCGTCTGAAGGAGGCTCGTCGGGCGTCGATGATGCGCTGGCCGACGATGATGACTTGATCATCGCGGATGACGACGATGATGACTTGGTGGTCAGTGGCGCGGGATCGGATATCTCAATTGCCGGCGATAGCGGCATCAATTTGATGAGCCCGTCCGATAGCGGTTTGTCACTCGAGAGTGAGCCATTGGATCTTGCTGGTAGCAGCATTTCTGCCTTGGACCTTGGGGCTGAGCTGGCCGATGGTTCCGGAACAGGATCGTCCAGCGATAGCTCAGGACTCGTCCCCGGTGATGCCAGCGGGTCGGCCGTCGACTTTCAAGCCGACGAAGAGTTTCAGCTTTCGGCTTCGGGCGTCTCATTGGAGGCCATCGACGACAGTGGCTCGCAAGAGATCGCGATCGAAGAGTCCGAAGCGGTCGAGCCGGAAGTGGTCGACTTTGGCGCCGACCCTGACTTCGCAGCCGGCGAAGATGCGTTTGGCGGAGGTCTGGATGCTGATGCTGGCTTTGCGGAAGTCGCCGATGATCCTGACGCGGCGATGATGGGTGGTGGACTGGATGGCGGTGCATTTGGAGACGAGACGGGTGTCGACACGTCGTTGGCGGCCGCTCAAGCATCGCTGTCGGGGCCGGTGGGTTACGAGGTCCCGTTCACCTTGCTCCAGACGGTCTCGCTAATGCTGATCCTGTTAGTGCTGAGCCTCAGTGGCATGTTGATGACCGACCTTGTTCGAAACATGTGGGCTTACAGCGAAACATCCGCTCCGGTCAGCGGTTTGACGGACGCGTTGATCGGTCTGATGGGTTGGGGTTCTTAGCGTGACGACGTCACTCTGAATCGGCCCAGCGGCGTGACTGGAGGTTTTTGGGTTTTTAAATCGGGCCAAGGTGTTTTCACCAGAGCGTCATAGTTAACGCGTCAACAGCACGGCAGTTTACGGCGTCGTGGCGAGCGGCTTTGAGTGTCCGGTCTCGTTTTGCATGGGACACTACGTCGCACACATTTTGAGTGTCCTAATGTTAAAATGGGTTGCACGCAATGTTCTCATTTATTACCGTATTGCCAAACGGCGGTACGTTGTTGCACTTTCTTAGTGTTTGACATTTGGAAGCCTGGGGCGAGCTTCTGACGCAGCTCACCGTCGATCTTTTCTTCACTTTTTGATCGACCGGAGTCCCCATATGCAGCGGCGTCGTCTCCTCGGTTTGTTGGCAGGAATTCTCTTCGCACTTGGTTTTGTCGGGCCCGCACAGATCTCCTCAGCGGGTGACTTCGAGGTAACGACTCGGACCGAGATGATCGACCTGATGCTCCGCATCCGAGCGGATCAATTTTTGAGACGGGCCACCTTTGGTCCCACCGACGACGAAATCACAACGCTCGTCGATGAGATGCGATCCAAGGGCGTGATCCAAGCATGCACCGATTGGATTGACGCTCAGTTTGCCTTGCCCGCGACGAGCCACCAAGATCGCATCACCGCGATGCTGGCTCACGACAACATTGGTCAGATCGAGCCGGGCAAAGGCGTGACGAATTATCGTGATCACGCCTTTTGGGATATCGTGATCAACTCGCCTGATCAGCTGAAGCAACGCATTGCGTGGGCTTTGATCCAAATTGTGACCATTTCAAATCAAGGCAGTAATTTCAACAATGCGGCGTTCTCTGACCAGGAAAACGAGCTGCGACCGTTCTACTACGGTCCGTCAAATTACTACGACATGCTGCTTGAGAATGCAGACGACACCTATCGAGAGATTCTGACTGATGTGACACGTCATCCGGTGATGGGTGTTTACCTGTCGCACGTCCGCAATAAGAAAGCGGATCCGGTCAACAACACGTTTCCGGACGAGAATTACGCTCGCGAGATCATGCAGCTGTTCTCGGTGGGGCTGTACAAGATGACGACCGATGGCACTTTTCTGCTCGATAGCGAGGGAGAACGAATTCCGACCTATGACAACGAGACCATCAAAGAGATGGCCCGCTTGTTTACGGGTTTGACCTATGCGGACAACACGAACATCAACTTTGGGCGTCCGGATTTGATGCGGCCCATGATCATGATCGACAGCTCGCATGACTTCGGGGCGAAGACGTTATTGGATGGTCAGGTTTTGCCACCGTCATCCGATGGACTTGCGGATATCGAAGCAGGTTTGGATCTCTTATACGCCCACCCCAACGTGGCGCCGTTCATTTCCAAATTGTTGATTCAGCGTTTCGTCAGACCCAATCCGTCGCGGGCGTATTTGAATCGAGTCTCGAACGTATTCAATGACAACGGTTCGGGCGTCAAAGGTGATTTGAAAGCGGTCGTCAAAGCAATCTTGCTTGATCGCGAAGCATGGCAATCGATTAGCATGCGTCGACTTCGCAACCCAACGCGAATCAGCGTTCGCGGCGCGGGCACAGAGATGTCCAGGCTTGTGGAGCCGGTTGTGAAATACGCCGGATGGCTTCGTCGTTATGCCGATGATCCGGAATTTCAGCGAGATGGAAGCGGGTCGGGCGTCAACGGTGTGCGGATGCGAAACATGGCAGATCAGTTTTCTCAATCGCCGTACCGATCGCCAACCGTTTTCAATTTTTATTTGCCAACGTTCCAGCCGACGGGACCGATTACAAGCTACACCGCGTCGAGGCGCATTCCCAATCGCGATTTGTTCGCCCCTGAATTTCAGATCATGACGAGTGTCATCTACAACAAAATGGCCAACCGGTATCGGTGGGAAACCAACAGTAGCTTTAGCCAGCAACAAATTGTCAATGCAGATCGCAATCGCGTTAACTACAACGTCAATTTGGATTTCAGTCGGTACAACAGCCTAGCTAGCGATCCGAAAGCACTTGTTCAAGCATTGGATCTGGATTTGTGCGGCGGCACGTTGTCTCAGACAGCAACCAACGCACTGATCGATGCGATTGAAGATGACAACACGAACAACGTCGATAACATCGTGCGTGCCGCCATCACTTGTTTGATCATGTCGCCCGACGGGGCCATTGTGGAATAGGTGGCATTTAGGTGTTGCCGCGTAGCAAAACACTTCGCAACGACTGATTAATCGACGTGCCCTCGCATCCGTCGAACTCCTCTTTTCTTCTTGTACGAGATTCATCGATGACTCGCTCATTTCAATTGGACAGATCTCGGGCCGCTCAACAGGACAGTCGCCGTGCGTTCATGAAGATGTCCGGCGGTTGTGCCGCGTTGTCGTCGACCTCGTTGCTTTCAACGATGCTCAATCTTCGTTT
>JBCCJB010000068.1:0-13859 GCA_039028015.1 Planctomycetota bacterium | reverse complement strand
TCACCATCGCTAATGATGATGCAGTGTTTGACCGACGCGGGTGCTCTCGAAAGTCCCGCCACCGCCATCCGCATCGCTGGATCAAATTGCGGCATGTCACCGGGCGTCATCCGGCCAATTGCCGCGAGCATGGCACGACGGTTGGGACCGACTGGAAGCAGACCTTTGCTGCCACCCCACATCCAGTCGTCACCCGTTGCTGTCCAGTGAAGCAAGCCTGCGTAATCAGCACCACCGAGTTGTTCGATCGCAGCTTTCGCGATGACTTTTTGCCAGTAGTTTCCCTTTGGCATTTCCGAGGCATGCATGATCAGGGCGAGTGCACCGACCGCCTGGACTTTGGTGTTGCGGATCTTGAAATCAACCGGCATCGCTTTTTCAATTTCGGTACCGGTCCAACCACCGGCACCGAGTGCTTCGGGCCCACCCAACATGATCAACCCCGCGCCAAGCTGCTGCGTGTTTCGCACCAACATGTCAATCTGAACGTCACTAAACGACGAGATCGATGCCACATCCTCACCTGATACCCGAGGCACACCAGCTAGGATGACGCTATCAAAAGGCTGCAATGATGCCAGTGATGTGAACAATTGATCGCTCGCCATCGGCACCGTTTCGATATTCGCATCACGCAGCGTCGACAGTAGCAACTCGTAATCCAGCAATTGATCAGCCGGATAAATCATCAACACGCGACCTTTACCACGGACATACGTGTAGCCGGTGGCCACGTTGTTTTCTTTCAGTCCATCGGCATTTCGATCATCAGGCAGAAAGGTCGCTTCATACGTGAACGCGGCCGGCTGATCAATTTTATGACGCAGCGGAAACACATTCTTTCCACGATCAAGCGTTACCGTTTGCTCCAACAGCAACGAAGCCTCACCGTCGACCGTTTGAGTGACTCGCAAACGACCCGAGACCGTATCGGATGAGTCCTGTCCATCCTGATCATCATCGTCCGGTGTGTCCTCATCGGACCTTGATTGCGTGAGCGGGCTGAGGTCCGTGCGATCGATCACCACGCGAGCTTCAAATGGCTGACCCCGACGGATGTTTGTCGGAAGGTCGATCTTCTCGACCATGATTTCGCTGCCCGATTCAGTCTCAATCGGAACCACATCAATTCCGATGCCCGCGGCAACCACACGGCTCGCAACCCGGCGTGACTCGCCGACATTCTCGTTGCCATCAGTGATGATCACGATGCGACGTGCCGTGTCTTCCGGCATTGACGCTTGTGCAAGATTCAGCGCGCCTTCCAGGTTGGTCGCATCGGTTCGCTCCAGCAAACTTTCCAGCCGACCCGCTGCTGGAATGTCATCGTCAAAAGGCGGCACTTCGATCGTCGCATCCCGACCAAATGCGATCACACCCGCCTGGTCTCCGCGAGCGGCATTGCGATGCCTTCGCACCGCTGTGATCACGTAGTCGAGCATCTCGCCACGAACCGAAACCGGAATCGACTCGGACTGGTCAAGCACATACATCACGGTGACTCGATCGCTGATCCAGACAACTTGCACGCCAGCAAGCGAGAGCACCAATCCCAACCAAACCAGGCTTCGGACAATCGTGGCAAGCCATCGTCGCTTACCAAGTACCGCCAAACGCGTCCAACTCCACGCGATCAAGAAAGGCAAGACTAAGACGAGCCAAAGGTAACCGGGTGTTTCAAATCCTAACCGTGGAAGATTCATGAGGGGATGTCCACGCTACCGACGGCTCGATCCATATTCGGCGTCGCACTCTCGTCTTTCTCAGTATCGCCAGAATCGATCTCATCGCCTCTTGAACGATCCCAGAACGTCAACGCGAACAGCACAAAAATCAGTCCCGCCATGATCGCGGGCGAAATCCAGAAGACCTTCCACTGCAGCATCGTGTCAGCGAGCAATTGCGAATCAAGTGACTCAGGAAGCGAACGCGAGAACATCTGCGTGAACGATTCGAGAAACGTCCGCGTCGGCAAATCGCCCCGAGCATCAGTGAGGGCGCTGACGTAATCTCCCGATGCGACTTGAGATCCATAGTCGCCGAAGGTCAGGTTGAGCGGAATCACATCAAACAACGATCCACCAGCCATGATCCGGCAGCCAAAAAACATGCCAACGCCCTGTGTCAGAAACACCAACAGACCCTGTGCCTGACCACGAATGGCCGGCGGTGCTTTTTGATCGGTGTACATGAATCCGGTGACGAAGAAGAAGTCATAGCAAATGCCATGAAACGCGACCGCTAACAACAGCATCCATGTCACCTGCGATGGCGCACCTGCCGCGAACAATCCATAGCGAATGACCCAACACGCCATGCCAATCAGGATCATTCGCTTGACGCCGAGACGCCGAAAGAAAAATGGAATCGACAACATGAACAAGATTTCGCTCATTTGACCGATCGTCATGGTTGCCGCCGGTTCAGAAAAACCAGCTTGACTTAGATACGTTGCCGTCAGTCCGTAGTAGTAAGCCAACGGAACGCAAATCAATGTGGAACAAACAGCGAAGACCAGAAAATTCCAATCCTTGAGCAACGCCAAGGCATCGATCATCAGCAAGCTGCGCACGTTCAGCGGCTGTCCCTTCAGCGGCGGTGGCGTGTGCGGCAATGCAAAACACATCAGTCCGAGCAGCACCGAACTACCAGCGCCCAACCAGAAAATATCCACTCGCGCCGACCAACCCAACACGCCCACCGTCAAACCCGCCACGATCCAACCAATCGTGCCCCACACGCGAACCTTCGGGAAGTCGCTTTGACTGGGCAGATGCGTGAACGCGATCGTATTGCCCAGACCCAGCGTTGGCATGTAGCACAACAGATAGGCGAGAATCATCCAAACGAATGTCTTGCCAGCGGTGTTCTCATCGGCCTGCACGCTCGCAAATTGCTCCGCGTCATAGCTTCCTGTTGCTCGCAACGCTTCGGCGGACTCGCTCGCAAAAGCGGACGCTTGAAAAGCCAAGCTGGGTAAAAAAAGCATCAGCACGCCGCCAATCAGCATCAAGCAACCCATCACGCGCTCGGACGCAAAAAAGCGATCGGCGACCAGACCGAGAAAAAGAGGCGCGATGATGGCGGCGATCGGGGCAGCTTCGTAAGCTCCGCCAATAAACGCGCCCAACAGATTGCTATCCATCGCAGCACTCAACGAAGCAAACCACGATCCCCAGGCAAAGAACTGCAGGAACATCATCGCTGAAAGCAGCGTCACCAAGTTCGATGAACCGGCACGCGTCGCCGAGCCCGCATCTGACATCGCCATTCCCAAAGCCTGCTGCCTGAGTGTGATCCTTACCCAGACCGCAGTTTAGGCCAATTCGCTAGCCCGCGGGACGATGGAAAAAACCTTGGAGGACTTGCCGGACGCTGCTACCGCGTCGCTGATTTGATTTGACTGAGACCCCCATCCACAGCAATATCTTGACCGGTGATCCAAGACTGAGCGGGATCAAGAAGCCACGCGATCAGTGAGGCGATGTCCTCGGGTTCACCAAGCCGTCCCAACGGATGCATTGCAGTGCTCGCCGCGGCAGAGCGTTCGTTGTGCCACACGCGAGACGTCAGCTCCGTTTTAACTAATCCTGGCGCAACCGTGTTGATCCGGACGCCGCCCGCTCCGTAGGTTGCCGCCGCGGCACGAGCCATCGCCGCAACACCTGCTTTGGCCGCCGCGATAGCCTCATGACTGGTCAGCCCAATCGCAGCACCGCCGCTGGACATCAGCACAATTGACCCGCCACCACTTTTTTTGAGCCGCGGTGCGATCGTCCGCACCAGACCAAACGCGGTCATCAGGTTCTGATCAATCACATTCTGAAGCTCATCGCGGCTCGTCAAATGAGCGGGTTTCAGCAAAATCGATCCCGCCATGTTGGCGGCGCCGTGCAGCTGACCAAACGAGCTGATCGCCGCTTCGGCCTGCGTCGCCAACCCATTCCAGTCCGTTGCATCGCAAACAGCATGCGGTTGCCCAAGCTCACTGGCCAACGCCGCCAGTTTCGTCTCATCTCGCCCCAACATCCAAACTCGTGCACCACCGCCAACGAGTTTGCGACAAAGAGCACTGCCGATGCCACCACTGGCACCAACGATCAAATATGCGGGAGATTCCATCAGCACCATGTTGGTATCGAGTTGAGTCACACGAGGTGGCGATCACATTCAAACGTTCTCACGCGTCGTTTCGTCCGCCTCGATTCTCTTGCAACGTTAGAGCGTCGGCAATCGCGATGCCGGATCTACCGGTCATGTCACTGAAGCACACGAATTTGGTTGTCGGGACGACGTGCGATTCCTTACGACCGCACACAAACAAATGCCGACGGATTTTTGTAAGGCGGCTTCCTCCCCGAATTGCGATTCATGCCGTCGGAAAGACAGCGACGTTCCTCCGGAGATCCCATGGCCAAGAAAGATACGTTCCGCATTGTTGCTCGCGCCGGCGATGGATCACTGATGATTCGCGACTACCCCACGATTGATCCGCTGATCGATGGACACCATCAGATTGGCGTGGACGACTGCAGCACGGACTTGCAGCTTCGTGGCCTGCCGGTTTTCCGCGGACTGATTGGCCCGATGCCCGAGGGCAAGAACATCGTTCGCTACGAAACGCCGGAAGTATTTGAAATGCTGACCAAGGAATGGGGCGTCACCAAACCCAAACGCCGCCGTCGTCGCAGCGATACAATCAAGGCTACGGAGAACGCGGAAACGACCGGAGCAACAGCCTGATTAACGCTCCGGAGCCAAACGCGTTTGCGTCAGGCCGCGCTCGAGTGTTTTCTTGATGCGAAAAGTAGCTGTCGTTTTGGCGATCATCATGCTGGTACCTGTTGCACTGGTGATTGTCGCTGACCTTCGGTCCCAGTGGACGAGGTCCGTCGCCATTTCCCAGCGGGTTGCAGCCGGGCTTCCCGTATCCATTGCGGATTTGCAGCCGGCTCCAATTAGCGATGCCGACAATGCCGCCGTGGCATTGATCGCCCAAGAAGACGACGTTGGCATGCCTCTCGGAACGACAGCGTCTGCTGATTCGTCGGATCCAATCTCAGATGAACGAGGTCGACGACTTCGAGCTGCAATCATGAAGCCCGCGTTTCAATGGCCGCTCGACGATCGAACCACCACTTCCTTTCAACAATCGGTTCTAGAAGGTTCGGCGCGTCTGCGCGCCCACGCTCGGCAACTGGATGGTCACGCAAGAGCACTGCAAAAACGCTTGGATGCTTCCCCAGAACTGCCATCGGAATACGCTGCAACCTATGTCACTGACGTGATGTCGCTGCACCGACTTGCCGATCATTCCGCAAAAATTCCAACTTTAGTCGCCTATCTGACCGGCTGTGCCATTCGCGATCAGGCTTTTGATGCAACCAAGCGTGTGATGAACAAACCGTGGTTATCAAGTACGGACCTGAAAAGGATGCAGGACGCCGGTCCTGGTACCGCTGGTCTATCAAATCAATTTGCGGCCGCGCTCGATTCTGAAGCCGCATTCGCGTTATCGATGTCACAGCAAGGGCCATGGATGATCAATCGTTTCAATGGTTCCACCGTCGCTGGTTACCTCACCCTGATCGAAGCCTACAAGTCAGCAGCAATTGCACCTGCAGGTACCGTCACAATAAAGCCCCAAGGTTGGATGGCGACCACAGCCGGACCGTCTTTCAATCAGGCTTTGAAATCTCTCCGACGCCTTGAATCGAAGTTTCTCAAAATCAATCAGCCTTGAAGTGAAACACCATCGTTCTGACGATTGCTTCAGCGATGATGAATATCCCAGGCTAGTGAGCTGGGAAGGATGAGAATGCGTGATAGTGGGATGAGTAGACACACGAGGGTCAACCAATTCGTGATGGTGGGTTGCACAATCCACTGATACGCGTCGTTTTCTTGCGGATAAAAAGTGGGCATGGAAACCCAGCCAGCAATCGCGACGAGCGAAGCGATGACGAACCATGCGAGCAGCACGTGCCAGCGCCAACTCTTTTGAGACCCTGGACGCGCCGCTTCACTTCGCCACGTTGCAATCAACAGCAACACTTTGGCAATCAGCAGACCACGCAACACGTTTCGTACGGCGGCAACCCAGCGATCACGCGTCGCGAGGACCACATCCCAATCAGACTGGTTCAATATCCATGCAATGAATCCCAATATGAATCCGAAGATCAGCGTGTTGGCAATCACGGTCGCCAGGATCGTGATTGATCGCTGATTTCGCAGCATCAACCAAAGCGGCAACACCGCGCCGCTTAACGTCACCATGAGATGCAAGCATCCAAACCACACGCAAGCCTGCAGCAACGAGGTCGAATCGCTCAAATAACTTGACATCCATCGTGTGCTTTCGACGAACCGCTCTGGTATGCACGCTAATATCGCGATCATCGCCAAGTATGAGCTGCCAATGATCAGCGATAGACGAACGCATCGCCGCATGATCACTGCGACGAATGACTCCATTTGTATTGGACTCGCAGCGAGAAACAGAGGTGTCAAACGTCCCCGGTTGCCCGGCCGATGGCAACGCAAGTCCGCGACTCCACCTACGTTGAGTGTTGCCGCAAAGAATGCCGTAAAGAAGCTCCCGAATGCAACCAATGCGGGCTCGCCTCGACTAAATGCCACTGGCACCAGCACACTCAAGACGGTCCCAAATCGAACCAGCGAAACCCAGTGACTCACTCGGTTGCGGTCGTACCAGGTGATCGCGTGCTTCGCCGATTTCGTTTCTGGCATCGGCCACGTACCGCTCATCCACATGATGAACGGTTTGGCGGTATCACGCACGGACTGGAACAGTTGGCGACGATGGAGTCGAGGAAAAAACTCTGCTGAGTCGTTAGTTCGTGCCAAGATCATTGACGAGAACGCCACTTTGATTCCCACAGCCAACGTCAGTGCGATTGGAATGGGAAACGATCTTGGAGCAAGCCAGCCTAAGGAGCCGTGAGTCGTTGTTTGAGTCGTCAAAACGACGACTGCAATACCAACAAGGATCAGCGTTGCGAACAGCAGAAACATTTGCCAACCGTCAACGAACGGTCGCCAGCTCAGAACGGATGTCCAAACGCCAATCGACCAAGCTCCCAACCAAAAGGGCAAAAAGAGTTGCATTGAGTCACGATCGATCACGGGTGTCAGCGCCGCAAACATCAACGCAACCGAAACACCCGTCGCGATGCCCTTGAGCAGCAACGGCACGCCCGCAAGCACAAACGAGGCAACAGGACTGCGGACGAGGAACCGAATGACGGTCGAGTCAGTCGAATCCATCTCTGACATCACGATATCAAAACCGAACACAGCGAATCCCAAAAATGGGAGCTGCATCATCGCCATGACCCAGACAAGATGACCGACATCAACAACCTCGCGACTAAACACGTGCAAAGCGACATTGATTAGGACACACGCGACAACCGACATCGCAAAAAGCGAACAAGCCGGAATCTTCACCGAGGATAAGATCATCACGATCAATCCTCTCGCGTCATCAAAGTGCCGCGATAATGCTGCTCGATCTCCAAACAGTTCCGGCTCGGAAATCGAAGGCTCAAGATTTCCGGAACCCATCGAGAGCGTGGTCATGACACAACGGTATCCAAATGCGTTTCAGACGGTGCTGTTGAAACTTTCGATCTTCCCACCAAGGCTTCAAACAAACGCTCGAGCGTGATCGATCGCGTGTCGACGACCTGCCAATCATTTTGCGACAGGTCATCTTGTCCCGCTCGGCGTCGCACAGCCGACCACTCGCCGTCGATACCACGCCAATCGAGCGCATCGTCAAACGGACAAACCGATGAATTGATGTGCTTCGACTGGGGACGAACGATCCATTCTTGAAATGACTCGTGAAGCGTCGCCATCTCGAATTGCTCAATCACTCGGCCTTGGTGGATCACTGCGACTCGATCACAAACACGTTGGACCTCGTCGAGCAGATGACTCGAGAAGATGACCGTACGGCCTGCAATGCTGACGGCGCGAATAATCGCCTCAAGGATTTCGCCCCTCGCGATCGGATCCAGGCCGCTGCTGGGCTCATCAAGAATCAATAACTCTGGCCGATGAGCAATCGCGGCAATCAATCCGACTCGAGCACGACCACCTTTCGACAGTGTTTTGAGTCGAGCCCGAAGATCGAGTTCAAACCAATCAAGTAGTTCGTCGGCGTACGATCGATCCCATGTGGGATAAATCGCTTGATGAAATCGCAAAACATCCTGCACGGACATCCATGCCGGCAGCGAATCCTCCTCGGAAAGATAACCGACCTGACGCATGACGGACTCGCGATTGACAATCGGGTTGCCACCCAAGACTTCGATTCGGCCCGACCTAGGTTGGTGAAGCCCGAGCAAGTGGTGCAGCAGCGTCGTCTTGCCGGCGCCATTGAGTCCAAGAATGCCGAAAACACTGCCCGTTGGAATGTGCAGTGAGACGTCATCCAGTGCTCGCTGACTGCCGAACTGATAGATGACATGATCCAGCGAGGCTGCGACCGGTCGTGCTTGTCCGTTGGAATTCGTCTGAGTCACTTGGTTACTCCTTCGGGTTGATGGTCACGCCATCGCTCGTGGAACACTGCGACAACCTCCTGATCAGAAAATCCCAGGCCGCGAGCCAATCCGATGCACTGGTCAACGGATGCAATGATTGCGTCTCGGCGCTGTGCAGCGGTCATCGTCTGACCTTGAGCGCGAACAAAAGTGCCGCGAGTCCGACGCTTTTCGACCAAACCCGCCATCTCCAATTCGCGATAGGCACGAGCGACCGTGTTGGGATTCACGCGCACACGCTCGGCAAGCGACCGGATGGCCGGAAGTTCGTCGCCGTCGGCCAATTGACCACTCAAGATCCGATGGCGAACCTGTTCCACGATTTGAAGGTAAAGCGGCGGACCGTCGTCAGAAATCTTGAGCTGCATCAAAATACCTTTGTATTAATTCAATGATACAATTGGATCGATGTTTGTCAAGCGTTGACGCACCAAGTTGGATTTCGCGGCGTAACCAGCGGGCGACAACCGGTTTCCGTTCGCACCCAATTCCACGATGCCTCAGCGGAGGCGGCTTCATGCGGAGGCCCGTCACACGATGTTGATTTTTCAAGGAAGTTGAAATGCAAAAACGATTGGAGATTTCCGCAACCAGCCATCCATTTCGTGATTTGGTCGACCAAGTCGGCCAAGTGGTCGTCGGTCAACGCTCGCTGATCCAGCGAATGTTGATCGGACTATTGACCGGCGGGCATTTGTTGATCGAAGGCGTGCCGGGATTGGCGAAGACGACCGCCGTGGCGGCGTTATCACGAGGAATCGAGACGACATTCTCGCGATTGCAGTTCACGCCTGATCTGTTGCCCGCTGACTTGATTGGGACGCAGGTGTACCGACCTGCTGAGCAGACGTTCGTGGTTCAAAAAGGTCCCATCTTTGCCAACTTGGTCCTAGCTGACGAAATCAATCGGGCGCCAGCGAAGGTGCAATCGGCATTGCTGGAAGCCATGCAAGAGCATCAAGTGACCATCGGAGGCGAAACCTTTGCGTTGCCCGAACCCTTCCTGGTGATGGCCACGCAGAACCCAGTCGAGCAAGAAGGCACGTATCGGTTGCCCGAAGCTCAGACCGATCGATTCATGTTTAAGGTGACAGTTGATTACCCCACGCGCGACGAAGAGATCGAAATCCTCAGGCGCAACGCAAAGACCAAAGCATCTCGATTGCCTGACGCGGTCGTATCGCCCGAACAAATCCTAAACGCACGCGAGACCATCGATCAGATTGAAGTCGCCGATGCGATCGAAGGCTACATCGTCGATCTCGTCATGGCGACACGCCGACCGGCTGCGTATGGTCTTCCGCTCGAAGACTTCATTCAGTTTGGTGGCTCACCACGAGCAACGATTAATCTAACCCTCGCCGCTCGAGCAGTGGCATTCTTAGATGGTCGATCGTTTGTCACGCCCGATGACGTCAAGACCATCGCCATGGATGTGCTGCGTCACCGAGTGATGTTGACCTACGAAGCCGAAGCGGAGGATCGGACGAGCGAGTCGATCGTGCAAACAATTTTGGACACCGTCCGCGTGCCATGACGATCCCCAAAGAAACACTGCGTCAAGTTCGGCGTCTGCAAATCCGCACTTCGCGCCATGTCGATGCCATTCTTACGGGATCCTGGCACTCGGCGTTCAAAGGCCGAGGCATGGAGTTTGAAGAAGTCCGCCCGTATCAAATGGGCGACGACGTGCGGGCAATTGATTGGAACGTGACCGCACGCAGTGATCAGCCCTACGTCAAACTCTTCCGCGAAGAACGACAGCTGGCAGTGCAGCTGTTGGTCGACACAAGTTCGTCGATGCGGGTTGGCTCAAGCGTGCAAACCAAACGAGCCTTCGCGGCGGAACTCGCCGGATTGCTCGCATTTTCAGCGATCGATAATGGCGACCAAGTTGGACTGACGCTTTTTTCCGACCGCATCGTTAAGCATGTGCCCTTGGGTGGATCATCGCGTCATGCGGTTCGCATTATTCGCGACATTTTGGTCGGGGAGGAAGCGATGCGTGACCGCGTTGAAACGACCAATCTAGTCGTGGCACTGGAGCATCTGACAAAAACAACCCATCAAGCCACCGTGGCTTTTTTGATCAGCGATTTTGTCGATGTGGCGTTGAGCGAAGAGCTGACCCGAGCGATGCGAGTGGCCGCGTCACGTCATGAGATCATCCCCATCCAGGTCCGTGATGCTCACGATCAAACGTTGCCGAATACCGGTTTGACCTACATGCGTGATGCCGAGACCGGACACGTTGTTTTGGTGGACACATCCAGCCGTCGACTTCGTCGGCAATTTGATCGTTGGCAAGAACAGTCACGACAACTGTGGCAAACGTGGTACGGCAAACTCAAGCTCCGCCCGCTAACGCTGACGCTTGGCGAAGATCCGGTGGGACCGCTGCGAAATTATTTCGATCGATGATGCCGATTCCGCAACCTGTCGATCCGCCAATGGATCGTGACATCCCTTTCGATATCGCATTGATCGCGCCACCACGACGGCCAAGCTCAAACGAGTCTGACGCTGGATGGCGTTGGGAGATTCTCACCATCGGACTGGTTTTATTAGTGCTGTTCGCTATCGGGCTCGTGTCGGTAATTCGTCGTCGACGCCAAGTCGTTGCGAGCATTCATGATGACTTTGCGTTATTTCGTAAACGTCTCGATCAATCACGAACGGGCCCGAGTGTCTCACGCGACGATTGGTCCGAGATGCGACGATTGACGCGTCATTGGGCAAGCGATTGCTTGGGTGAGCCCGTCAGCGGGATGACAACTCGGGAGATCATTGATCGACTGTTTGCTGCGGAGATTTCGCCGCGGCGTGCGGCACAGTGCGAGCGATGGCTTCAAATAGCCGACGAAGCATTGTTTGATCCGCGAACCCAAGTCTCCCAGGAGACTTTAACCACGTGGGTCTCCGAATTTGACGAGGCGATCGCACACACGGGCAATGAGACTCAAGAGCCAAACTGATGATAGGGCGATCATAGTGTCGGAGTTCGAATTGTGAGTTGGGGAAGCCCCTGGTGGCTTATCGCTCTTGCGTGGCTGCCAATCTGGGTTTGGCGAATGCGGCGGTGTCAGCCCACAGCCATTGCTGTCAGCGGACTGGGTTTTGCCGCCGCAATCAAACCATCCTGGCGTCAGCGCACCGCTTGGGTGCCGACTTTGCTGGCGATGCTTGCCAGCGCGACGCTGATCGTTGCGATGGCACGACCGCGTGAAGGTCAAAAACGGATTACGACGATGGGTCAGGGCATCGCCATACAAATCTTGATTGATCGGTCGGGCAGCATGCGAGCCATGGACTTTGAACTCGACGGCAGCCGAGTCAATCGACTGACCGCGATCCAAAATGTGGCGTCCGCATTTGTGTTAGGAGAGGATGAGCTCGCAGGACGAATCAGCGACCTCATTGGATTGATCACCTTCGCACGCTATGCCGATGACCAATCACCGCCAACTCTCGACCATGCGTTTGTGGTCTCTCAACTACGATCGACGTCGATTGTGGACCGGCGAGACGAGGACGGCACGGCGATCGGTGACGCGATCGCACTCGCGGTTGAAAAACTCCAGTCGCTTGAAAACGCGGATGGTGATCCCGTCGAAAGCAAAGTCATCATTTTGCTGACCGATGGCGAAAACACCGCAGGCGAACTCAATCCAGCTCAGGCTGCTGAACTAGCCGAAACATTCGGCATCAAGATCTACACCATTGGTGTTGGCACTCGTGGGCGTGCCCCCGTGCCGACCCTTGATGTGTTTGGCCGTCGACAAATGGCAATGATGGATGTGCGAATCGATGAAGCCACGCTGCAGCGCATTTCAGAGGCGACGGGCGGTCAGTATTTTCGCGCGACTGACACGGATTCAATGCGTTCCATCTATGAACAAATCGATGAGCTTGAAAAGACGGAAGTCGAATCGATGACGCATGTCGATTATCGCGAGTGGGCGGTCGACTGGTTTCCGACTCGTTTCGGCAGGATGCCACCGTTGTTGTTTGTGGCTGCCGGCCTTTGGTGGGCCAGTTTGATTTTGGGCAACACGGTCTGGAGGACGTCCCCATGAGTGACATCTGGCAGCAGATCAGTTGGATTTGGTGGTCAGAAACAAAGTGGGTCGCGGTCTGCTTGCTTGTTGTCGCGTTGTTCGTGCTTGCATGGCGTTTTTGGTGCCGGCGACATATCGGCTTTGGTTCGTTGGGTCTGCTCGTCAGCATCTTGATTGGTGCCTGCATGTTTATTGCCGCGCTCGATCCGCGTTATGGTGACATCGAGCGTCAGGTGCCCCAGCAAGGTATCGAGATCGTGTTTTTATTGGATGTCTCACGCAGCATGATGGCGGAGGATGTTTCGCCCAGCCGCCTGGCGCGAGCCAAACAACAAATCCGAGACCTCGTCGCAGCGTCAGAGGGTGACCGTGTGGGCTTGGTCGCTTTTGCCGGCGAGGCACGTCAGGTAACACCGCTGACCGTATCGGTCGAAGAATTTGATCGGCGTTTGGCCGACGTTTCACCCAATACCCTCCGCCGCGGTGGCTCTCGTTTGGGTGATGCGATCACGGTGGCGTCGGACTCGTTCCTCGATCAGACCGACGATCATAAAGCAATGGTGATCCTTACCGATGGTGAGGATATGGAAAGTCGCCCCATCGATGCTGCCAAACGAGTTCATGCTGAAACGGGCGTCCGCATCTTCACGATTGGGCTGGGTGATATGGAAACAGGAGCCCGAATTCCGCAAAGTGATCCCAACGATGTCCGACGAACATCGGGGCGGTTCGTCAAACATCAGGGTGAGGCTGTGTGGTCCAAAATGGATGGAACGATTCTGCAAGCCGTGGCAACCGAAACCGGTGGCGCCTTTGTCCCGGCGGGCACGCGACGTGTTGACATGGCAGAAGTCTATGAGCGGCTGATCGCGGTCGTACCCAAAACTGAATTTCAGCAATCACGTATTCAAACCAAGCAAATTCAATTCATCTGGCTCGCCGTCCCGTCATTAATCCTCATCGTGTGCTGGTCGATTGGGCAAACACGTCGAAGCCGAATCACAGCCTCTGCAATGATGCCCATCGCCCGAATCCCAATCATGTTGCTGGGAGTCATGCTGATGACGCCGGCCAAAACTCATGCTGAAACCGCCGATGATCTCAATCAACGATATCGCGATGCCGCGTCAAAGATGGAATCAGAAAAATGGGACGAAGCCATTGCTGATTTGAACGTGGTGGCCGCTGCCGATCAGGATCGTTTGGCAGCCGACGCGCGTTA
>JBCCJB010000067.1:0-13886 GCA_039028015.1 Planctomycetota bacterium | reverse complement strand
GCGGCGAGGCGAATCGACGCTTGCTGTTATGATTGCCGCAAAGTCTACAAAGGAACTAATTTGCACTTCAAGGGAGATTGCTGGAAGAGATGATCCCACAAGAATCTTTCTTGGTGTATCAGCAGACCCTTAAGCTGCAAACGGTTCACTATTTGCTGCCACATCACGCCAGGCAGACGGTGTTGAACGCCCACAATCAACGTGCGATCACCTTGGCTTGGTCCGAATTTGAGACGGTCGCTTGAAATAGTCGGCAAATGATCGAACCATCTGTCCGCGTGCAGCGGTAATTCAACCTCTTAACAGTCTACGAATCCCCTTCGTGTCCATCTAGGAACTGCGATGCAAAATCTATGGAAACCGGTCAGCGTTGCCTTGGGCACGCTCTGGATTGCAACTTTGGTTGCCGGCGTTGTGATGAGTCTTCCCAGCGGACTTCGCCCCGATGCTTGGGGTGACAGCCAGTCGCGTGCTCTCACGCAAGATCTCGGTGCTGCCAACAACTTATCCACTTCGTTTCGCAACGTCGCTGACGCACTGCGACCCAGCGTGGTCAGTATCAGCGTCACGTCAGACGGAGGACGCGATATGGCCGAATTGCGTCGACAATTGCCGCCCGGTTTTGAAGACTTTTTTGAGCGTCGTGGTGATCCGCGACGCGGTAACGCGCGGCCGTCGCGCCAAGGCCAGGGAAGCGGCGTCATCGTTCGCGCCGACGGGTACATCCTGACCAACAATCACGTCGTCGCTGACGCATACGAGGTCACCGTCGAATTGAGTGACGGACGCCAAGCCCAAGCCGACATCGTCGGAACGGATCCCGAAACAGATTTGGCGGTCCTGCGGATTGATCTTCCCGACCTGAGACCGGTCGTGATGGGTGACAGCGAAGCGATTCGCGTCGGCGACTGGGTCATGGCGATTGGCAGCCCATTCGGACTCGACCAGACGGTTACCGCGGGCATCATCAGCGGCAAAAATCGAGTCCAGGGCATCATTGAAAACGGTCGCGGATTTGAAGACTTCCTACAGACCGATGCCGCGATCAATCCTGGCAATTCCGGCGGTCCGCTCGTCAACCTGCGAGGTGAACTGGTCGGGATCAACACAGCAATCCTTTCGCGTAGTGGAGCCAGTGCCGGCATTGGCTTCGCCATTCCAGTTTCGCTGGCCAATCCCGTTCTCAACTCGATCATCGAAAACGGCGAAGTGCGGCGCGGCTTCCTGGGCGCTCAAGTGGCCGAAATCACACAAGAGGTGGTCGATGCATTCGGCTTGAAGACGGACACAGGCGCGATGATTAAGGCCGTGCTTGAAAACCAGCCCGCCGCGGCAGCGGGCTTGCAACCCGGCGATGTGGTGTTGAGCATCGATGGCAAGCCGGTCACCAGCAGCACCCGCTTGGTCAATTACATCGCCAGCCGGCCACCAGGCGCGAGCGTCCAATTGGTCGTCAACCGATATGGCGAAAGGCTGAATGTGACGGTGAACTTGCAAGAGCGAACCGACGCGGCGATGGCGATGTTCAACGGAGGCACGTCGAGTGAATTCGGAGCCAAACTCAAACCAGTCACCCCTGAGGTGGCACGCCAGTACGGCTACGACGATTTGAGTCGCGGACTCATCGTGACGGAGGTCGAAGATGGTGGCGTTGCCGATCGCGGCGAAGTCGAAGTTGGCGACGTGATCGAAGCTGCTGCCGGAAGACCGGTCGATTCGGTGCGTGAGCTCTCCGTGTTATTTGCGGCTGCCAAAGACCAACAAGTGCCGCTCCGAATTGTCATCAGGCGCGGGAACACACGCATGCTGTTGGTGATTCGGTAAGGCGGTCATTCACGCTGAAGGCTTCTTTAGAACCTCTCCAGCAACCGAGGTCGTCCGATCTTGCAAACCTCTCCCAAACGAAGTTTGGGGGAGGTCGAGCCGAAAACCAGGCGACCTCAAGCTGTGGGAAAGCGATGCGGCAATTGGCTGGAGTCACAGCATCGATTCAGTTCCCCGGCGGCCCATAGTTGCGTTGCAAGTTCTGACTTAAATTCGGGTCATGACTCGCAAAATCATTTTGGATTGTGATCCCGGGATCGGCGATGCCGTCGCGATGACCTGGGCGTTATTTGACCCGCGTTTGGACGTCGTTGCGGTCACGGCAACGGCCGGTACGGTTGATGCTGAGCAGGCGACCAACAACGCCACCGCCATCGTGACGCAGTTGGATCCGCCGCGGTATCCGCAGTTTGGCCGGGCGGTCGTTCCCGATGACGCACCGGTGCTGGACGATAGCGATCTCAATGGCCCGGACGGCTTGGGAGAGTGTCACTTCCCCAGCGTGACGCGTCAGAATGATCACAACAGCGATAAAGTGATGGCCGAAGTGCTGCGGCGTTATCCCGACGAGGTCACGATTGTCTGCTTAGGTCCGCTCACCAATTTGGCTCGATTGATTCGTCGTGACCCGACCTGTGTGCCGTTGATTGACAAAGTGGTCATCAGCGGTGGAAGTGTTTCCCACAGCGGCAATGCGACCGTCACATCGGAGATGAATTGCTTCTTTGATCCCGCCGCAGCCAAGAGAGTTTTTGCATCGGCGACAACCAAGTCGCTGGTCCCGCTTGATGTCACTGAAGCCATCACCTTCGGCGTCAGTTTGATCGAGCAACTACCGTCGGCTTCCACACGTGCGGGTCGGCTGCTTCGAAAAATCCTGCCGTATTATTTCCGACGTCGACATCAACTCCGCGGTCGCGAGGTGATTCCGCTGCAGGACGCGGTGACCATTGGAACCCTGCTCGAACCTGACATGTTTCAGTGGGAAGATATGGCAGGCGACGTCGAAGTCGCTGGAACACTGACACGTGGCATGACGGTCTTTGATCGACGGATGCGTCGTCAGTGGCCCACGAACATGGAAGTGGCGCGGCGGGCCAATGCGAGCGACGTACGCGACTTGATTGTTCGTGGCCTTCGATTCGCTGGCCAAAAGACAGCCTAATGAAGCGACACACTCAGTGAGCTGGATGTGGCTGGCGATTGCTTCGGCGGTGCTGTTGGGCATCTATGACATCGTCAAAAAAGATGCCGCAGTTGCCAACGCGGTTCCGGTGGTGTTGTGGCTCAGCTCGCTCGTCGGAGCGGCCCTTTGGTTGACCGTGTTTGCGATGCAGTGGTTGATCCCGGATCGCATGAGTGAGTCGGTTTTGCACGTGCCCAGGCTAAGCGGGATCGATCACGTGCGACTGGCGGCCAAGAGTTTGCTTGTGGGGTGTTCCTGGACGGCATCTCTGTATGCGTTGAAGCATTTGCCGCTATCGATTGCGTCGCCGATCCGATCCACCAGCCCGGTCATCTCCATCATTTGTGCGATCGCATTTCTTCAGGAACGTCCGAGCCCGCTGCAGTGCCTCGGAATGGCGATTGTGGCCATCGCGTTTTGGTTTTTCTCCATCGTGGGTCGCACCGAGGGCATTCACTTTCGCCGCAATCGCTGGGTGGGCTGGATGATTATGGCAACCGTGCTGGGTGCGTTGAGTTCGATCTACGACAAGATCCTGTTGCAATCGATGGGTTATTCCGTAGCAACGGTCCAATCCATGTTCACGCTTTATATGGTTCCGGTGATGACGCCGCTGGCACTGCACTGGTGGTGGCGACGCAGGTCAAATCAAAGCGAGACGCCTTTTCGGAACCGGCTTTCGATTTGGTGGATCAGTCCTCTGCTGTTGGCGGCTGACTGGGTTTACTTCACCGCCCTGGCGAACCCGGAAGCCATGGTCAGTGTCGTATCCACGTTGCGGCGATGCAGCGTGATCGTGGTCCTTGCCTTGGGTGCGAAACGTTTGGGTGAGGTCAATTTAAAGCGAAAAACCGCCTGCGTTTTTGGATTGCTGTCGGGCGTGGTCTTGGTGCTTTTGGGGTGAGGCAGCTTTCCTGTTGGGTGGGCTGATTTCCCTATGGTGAACCAGGTGGATTGAGCTAAACTGCAACCGTGGTCGAGCTGAATCCTGTTACGTCGATGACTTTGGACGTTGGGGCAGCGAAGCCGGGGCGTCGTTGGACGCTCGCAACAATTCAGCGAAGCGTACCTCATAGACATTGTTTTTCCGATCGCGGGACGCGAATCGGACACCAGCACGGGAAACGTACAACGCCACGCTAACCCAATTGTGATTCCGGTCTGGTTTGACTCCAAGGACGGTGCCGGCAACGGCCCGAAATCGATGCCCGCTACGACGCGTTTTGAACCTAATCCCACGATTTCATATTCGGGGGATAGCGTCTCAAGAACAACCGACACGTTTCTGGTGTCGCGATATGATGAGCTGACGCGCGGTCGGAAGATCTCGTGGACGGGTCACTACCGATTGCGGCGGATGCTGGGTCGTGGTGGCCAGGGCGAAGTTTATCTGACTGAAGTGCGTGGCACGGATGGTTTCACCGTTCCGGTGGCGATGAAGATCTTCTCGCCGGAAAGCTTCAAGGATGGCCGCGCTTATGATGATGCCATGGGCCGCGTCGCTTCGATCGCAGCCCGGGTGGCCATGATCCAGCATGACAACTTGTTGGATGTGCACAATTTTTTTGAGCGTGACCGAATTCGCGTGATGCTGATGGAGTGGGTCGATGGTTATGACTTGCGTCAACTGGTCATGCCGCAATGCTTGGAATTGATTCGCGATCACGTCAAACAACGACGCTGGGATTACATCAACGAAGTCATCTTGACCGAGGGTGTGGAACAATCGCGTTTCAAAGCGGGGGTCGCCGTGGCGATCGTCCGAGAGTGCTTGACCGCACTGGCGGCCCTACATCGTGCGGGCATCGTTCACGGCGATATCAAACCGTCCAATATCATGCTGAAACGCAGCGGTCACGCCAAAGTCATCGATATGGGGTCCGCGATCGATTTTCGCAACCCGCCACATGATCGCGAATGCACACCGTTGTATGCCGCTCCGGAGGTCTTAGAAAATCTCGACGCGACACCTCGCAGCGATCTAGCCAGCTTGGGATACGTATTGATCGAATTGCTGGCCGGTACCAATCCGTTCCAGGGTTTGTCGAAGCTTTCGGAGTTGTTGGCAGCCAAGCGAGAGTTACCCCAAAATCTCAAACACATTCTTCCTGAAGAGGTTAATCGCAATCGCCTGCTGACGAATTTCCTGAGAGGTTTGATTGCCCCGGATCCCAATCGCAGGTTTATCAATGCGGAAGCGGCCGAGCATGTGGACGAGGGCGCTGCGGCGTTCCATCGTCAATTGATCCTCAGTAACATGTCGACCGAATACGACAACGACATCCGTTTGTGGCTTGAAGAATTGAAGCGGTTGGAAACGGACTGACGCTGCGCTTGCGTCGATTTACCAACTCGTTATCCGATCCCCTTGTCACTTCTTGCACCAACCAATTGAACGCACGCTGATCATGGACGCTGATCATCTCGACGTTGCCATCGCTGCGGCACGACTCGGTGCGAAAGAACTGATGGCACGCCGCGATGACCGCGTGGTCCAAGAAAAGGCACCCAAGGATTTGGTGACCGATGCCGATCTGGCATCACAGGAAGCCATTCGATCGCATTTGACCGCCGCGTTCCCGGGTTACGCATTTGTGGGCGAGGAAGAAGGCGAAACGCAACCACCGCAGGCCGTTCGCGATGGCGACCCCAACGCACCGCCGTGCTGGGTCGTTGATCCACTCGATGGCACCGTCAATTTTGTGCATCGATTGCAGAGTTTCGCTGTTTCGATCGGCTTGTACGCGGCCGGCAAAATGAGGTTGGGTGTGATTCTTGATCCAACACGCGACGAATGCTTCACCGCAATCGATGGCGGCGGTGCCCACGTCAATGGTCGTGCGATGAAGAGCAGTGATACGACCGATATCTCCGAAGCTTTGATCGCATGCAGTTTCCGAGCCGGCGTCAAAGCCGATTCACCGGAAGTGACTCGATTTATCCGCGTGCTGGAATGCTGTCGATCATTAAGGCGACTGGGCTCTTGCGCGCTCAACATGTGTTACGTCGCTGATGGCCGGCTGGATGGTTATTGGGCCACCGGCGTGTCGGCCTGGGATTCCGCCGCCGGCACCGTCATCGCACGCGAAGCCGGTGCGGTGCTGACTGGTTACGACGGTCAACCCTTCGATGACTGGGAGCCACGATTCTGTGTCACGTCGGGACCGGAAATGCAGTCGCAATTGATCGACCGCTTAGCCGGGACTGAATTGACTGAGACTGATACAAACGGATCATGTTGATTCAGCCGGGTGATGTTTCGATGCGTCAGTTCTACGACGCAATGGTTGCCGTCATTACGCCGCGACCGATCGCCTGGGTGAGCACTCGCCGCCGATCCAGTGAAGGTCAAGTGCACGATAACTTGGCACCCTACAGTTTCTTCAATGGCGTTGGTGCCAATCCGCCCACGTTGATGTTCTGTCCCGCATTCAAAGCCGATGGAACACCCAAGGACACGCACGCGAACATCATCACGTCGGGTGAGTTTGTCGTGAATATCGTCACCGATGCTTTCTTTGATGCAATGAAACAGTCCGCTGACGGAGTCGCTGCTGACGAGGACGAATTCGACATGACGGATTTGGCGAAAGTCGATTCGAACTGCGTTGATGTCCCGCGTGTCGCCGATGTCGCTGCGGCGATTGAGTGTCGCTTGCATACGGCTCTGCAACTGGGAGCCGGACCCGGTGGTGCTAATTTGATCGTGGGTCACATCGTCGCGATTCATGTTGATGAAGCGGTGCTGGGCGACGAGGGTCAGGTTGATCCGGAAAAAGTTCTGACGATCGGTCGCATGGGTGGGCCTCGATATACCGACACCCAGAATCGTTTCGAATGACGGTCGCAATCGATTCCACATCAACGCCCGGTAGTGTTGGGCCCGGTGGTGTTGGGCCCGGTAGTGTTGGGATCGTTGGCTTAGGTCTGCTCGGTGGAAGCGTTGCCAAAGCCACCCGACGTTGGGCGACCAAACACGAGTCCGCATGCCGGATTGTTGGTTTGGCTCGGTCGCCGTCGACACGGGCATGGAGTCTCGAAGCCAACCTCGTCGATCATGCCACCAATCAGATCGAGGACCTCGCGTCCTGCGACATCGTCGTGATCGCAACGCCGGTCGATCGAATTGCCCAGTGGGTCATCGACATGGCTGCAGCTAATCCTGAGGCGTCAATCACCGATGTTGGCAGCACCAAAGCAACCATCGTCGAGGCCGTGAGCCAGGATGCAGTCGCAACAACGCGATTCCTGGCAGCCCATCCCATCGCGGGCGGCGAGAAATCCGGTGCTCAGCACGCACGGGCGGACTTGTTTGATGATCGACCGATCGTGCTCACGCCGTCGTCCCATGAAAATCCGCGGGTCGCCGCTTCGATCCATCGATTTTGGGAATCGCTCGGTGGTCGCGTCTTGTCGATGACCCCAGCCGAACATGATCAACGTTTGGCCGCGTCGTCACATGTTCCACACTTGCTGTCATCACTGGCGGCTCGATGCGTTGATGAATCGAGCTTGCCGCTGGTCGGATCGGGGTGGCGTGACACGACGCGGATCGCAGCTGGCGATGCTGACATTTGGAGCGCCATCATCGGCGAGAATCGTGATGCCATCACCGCAACCCTCAAGCGAACACGCGACGACCTCGATCATCTATTGCGTGCCATCGAAACGCATGATGAAACCGAAGTGCGATCCTGGTTAGCTGATGCTGCCAACATTCGCCGCTCAATCTCACATCGATCGGTCAGCGACGAGACCAAACCAAACAGCTAAACCGACGATAACGATCCCATGTGGTGCCATAAGGCCGTTGACGCATGGATGCCTCGATAAAAGTCATCAAGCGAAAATTTTTCATCGGGACTGTGCGCCGCATCATCATTCTGGCCCCAGCCCAATAACAAAACGTCGCACTGGAGAACCTTCTGAAACGTCGCGAGGATAGGAATTGACCCACCTTCTCGAATCAGCACCGGCGGGGACCCAAATGCTTCCGCGATCGCTTTTTCCGCCGCCGCTGTGAATGGACTATTCGCGTCCGCCACCATCGCAGCGGCACCATGGTCGGGCGTCAGTTCGATCTGGACACCTGGGGGACAATGCTGCTGGAGGTGTTGGCGAATTGAGTTTGTGATGGCGTCTGGATCTTGGTCCGGCACCAGCCGGCAACTGAACTTGGCCGATGCAATCGACGGCAAGACGGTTTTGACACCCTCGCCCTGATGACCAGATGTCAGCCCGTTGATATCAAGCGATGGCCGTGCCCAACGGCGTTCGTCAGTGGTGAAGCCTGTTTCGCCAAAAACTTCCGTGGCACCACAGGATGACGCGAACGCGGCGTCGTTGGCATTGAGCTTTTGCCACGATTGCCGTTCGACCTCAGGGATTGGCCGGACGTCGTCATAAAAACCGGCAATCGTAATGCGGCCCTGGTCATCGATCATGCTTGAAAGGAGGTGGCACAAGGCAATCGCTGGATTGGCGATCGCGCCACCAAACGATCCGCTGTGCAGGTCCATTGACGGCCCCGTCACACGCAGCTCATACGTGGCAATGCCTCGAAGACCACACGTGATCGCAGGGCGGCCGGGCGCGTATTGGCTGCTATCGCTCACCACGACGACATCGCATGCGATTTGGTCGGCAATGCGAGGCAACCATGATTCTAGGTTTGCACTGCCCACTTCCTCCTCACCCTCGATCAGGAACTTGACTTGCAGGGGAAGCGAATCGCCCGCCGCGATCGAGTCGCATACCGCCTGGATATGCGTCAGCACTTGACCCTTATCGTCGGTCGCGCCGCGTGCGAAAATCTGACCATCGCGAACGTCAGGTTCAAACGGCGGTGTCGTCCACAAGTCAAGTGGCTCAGGCGGCTGGACATCATAGTGTCCATAAACCAGAGCAATTGGTTGCCCCGGAACCGGCGGCGTTTCGGCATAGATGAGCGGGAAGCCATCGGTGTCGATCTGACGGCATGTCAGACCTGCACTTTCGAACTTGTTTCGCAGCCAATGTCCAGCGGCACACGTGTCATCTCGTCGCGACGAATCGCTGCTAACGCTCGGGATCCGCAGCCAATCAACAAGTTCTTCACGATGGCGATCGCGGGATGACTGAAGCCTCTCCAGTGTCGAAGTCAGCAACGATGATGAGGCAGTTTGTTCGGTCTGGGACATGCATCCGACTCGAGGAGAGTTGTTGGGCGGGCAGAAGGAAAGATCGGAAAATTCGTTACGTCAGGTCTAACAGCTGCAATCCGAGGGCGCTACAATAGGGCGAATCAGGATGGTTGTCATCTGAACTAGGAGTTACTCGCCAACATGCCCGATCCGAACACCGCCGTGGCGGAACCCATTGTTGCCCCGAAGCAAAAGCGTAGGCAACAAACCGCCAAGAAGCGGAAACGACAGCCGCCTTATCACGTGATCCTGTGGGACGATGCTGACCACACGTATGAGTACGTGATGTTGATGATGAAACGATTGTTTCGGATGCCCATCGAACGAGGCTACAAGGTTGCCAAGGAAGTTGATTCGGCTGGTCGAGCCATTTGCATGACCACGACCATGGAACTTGCGGAACTGAAACGAGATCAGATCCACGCGTTTGGCCGCGATGAATTGTTGGCCCGATGCAAAGGCAGCATGTCGGCAACGATCGAGCCGGCCGAGGGCTAGGCTGCTAGCTAATAGGATCGCCGCCCCGCATGACCGCGAAGCTGAAGGTTCACACGCTCGGTTGTAAGGTCAATCAGTACGAGACCGAGCTCGTCCGCCAAGCACTGCACACGATTGGCTATGACGATGCCGATTCGGAAACGCCCGCTGATGTTTGCATCGTCAACACATGCACCGTCACCGACACGGGAGATGCCAAAAGCCGGCAGGTGATCCGGCGAATGCACCGGGACAACCCCGAGGCAAGGATTATCGTGATGGGCTGCTACGCCACGCGGGCGCCCAAAGAAGTCGCCGCATTGCCCGGTGTGGCCGATGTGCTGACGGACAAACGAGAGCTGCCCGACCTGATGACACGCTTTGGCGTGATCGATGTGCCAACGGGATTGTCTGGATTTGCAGGCCGCTTGCGTGCCTATGTCAAAGTGCAAGACGGTTGCATGCTGCGCTGCAGTTACTGCATCATTCCCAAAGTACGTCCCGCCCTCACAAGTCGTCCACTTCCCGATATCGTTGGCGAGGTGCAACGCTTGGTCGATGCCGGTCACCGCGAGGTCGTTTTAACTGGAATTCATCTGGGACACTACGGTGTGGATTGGAATCGTCGGCGACCTCGTGATCAATGGACGCGGCTGTCTGACTTGCTCGAGGCACTTGTGGCGATCGATGGCGACTGTCGCATTCGTCTGTCTAGCATCGAGGCAACCGAAGTCACACGACAACTGATCGATGTGATGGCGACTTACTCGGATCGTATTGTTCCGCACTTGCACCTGTGCTTGCAAAGTGGAAGCGATTCCGTGCTGCGACGCATGCGGCGACGTTGGAGCAAACGGATGTTTTTGGATCGATGCGAGTTGCTTCGTCAGTCGCTGCAAACACCCGCGATCACCACCGACGTGATCGTTGGTTTTCCAGGCGAAACCGAACAAGAATTCCGGGAGACGCTTCAAACCTGTCAGGACGCTGGATTTTCGAAAATTCATGCCTTCCCATTTTCTCGGCGACGTGGCACCCCCGCCGCCGAGATGCCTGATCAAGTTTCCAAAGAAGTCAAAGCCGAGCGAATCGATCGTCTGGAAGCACTCGAGGCCGATTTGAGATCGCGCTACTTTGATAGTCTGGTCGGACGCGAGCTGGAGATGATGATTGAATCGATCCAGGACAACGAAACCTCGGGAACAACTTGCCGATATGCCCCCGCAAAGATGATCCGCAAACCAAACCATCAACGGGGACAACTCATCCGCGGGATCGCAACCAAGAATCACCTTGATCACGTCATGATCGAGCCCATTGATGTCCCATGACTGAGGATGCCAATGACGATGATCGGCATTCAACGACGTTGGGTGACACAACTACAGCGAATGACAGCCAGACCACGCTGGCCGAACTCAAAGAGATCATGCAAGCGTTTGTCGACGAACGACAGTGGCAGACCTTTCACAATCCCAAGAATTTGGCGATGAGTCTGGCCATTGAAACAGCCGAGCTCATGGAGCACTTCCAGTGGCGAACACTGGAAGAGTCAGCCCGGATGATGGACGATGCAAACGACGCACACGCGATCGGCGAAGAAGTGGCGGATTGCTTGGCTTATCTATTGAGCATTGCGAATTGCTTGGATATCGACCTGGCGTCCACCTTTCGGGCCAAGATGATTCGCAACGCACAGAAATACCCGCCGGCACAGTAAGGCCGCGTGATAAGACCGCTGGGCAAGTCGACCACCCACCAACCACGCGAGATGAGCGGTTAACGCTCGCCTCAGGTCTCAACTTCGCTCTGCATGTCCAATGCCGACCGACGCTAACGCGTTTGGCTCACATGTTTTCGAACAGGCACTAACGCTTCGCCAAATCGACGGCCACGATCTCTGCATCATTTCGAACAAACGCAGTTTGATTGGCATACGCCGGGTGACTCCAGACCACGTCCCGACCAAATGCTTCGCCCGTTGGTTCGAGCACATGAAAACGGCCAAGGCTCTGGAAACCGTCCGCCGTCATCTTGGCAATTAAGAGATCGCCAATTTCACTGAACAATAGATACCGATCCGAATCACCCAGCCGGGTAATGAATGCCGTTCCGTGTTTGACGAAACGTTTTTCATCGGGCCGCGTCGCTTCAAATGTGGACCAAACACGCTTTCCGGTTGTGGCATCAACCGCAATCAAACTCCCTTCATTGCAATCGGTTCCATAGATGATTCCATCGACGATCAGTGGCGTGCTATTGGCGGTGTAGACGGCTTGCTTCGGTTCCCCGCGCCAAACTTCCGACGCACCGGGCTTTTGATCATCGAGCCGAATCATGACCGACTCGGTTCGGATACCACTGACGTACATCAGATTGCCTTCGACCATCGGTCGATTGATGGACATCTCATACATCGGTGCAAGTTCGACATTCCAGTACACGCTGCCCGTTGCCGGATCGAGACTGTGAATACCCTCGGGATGGTAGGCGATCAGTTGACGCTGCCCGGCGTGTTCGATGATCGATGGGGGACAATAACCTGCACCCACATCCAGCGACTTCCAACGCACCTGTCCGGTTAACTTGTCAAACGCAACGATCCCCTGATCTTTTCCACCCACCATTGTGTAAAGCAGTTCACCATCGATCAGCGGATGCGCGGAAAAACCCCAGATGGGAACCGAAGCGGAAAAGTCTCGCTTCAAGGAACGACTCCACAGTTCGGTTCCGCCTTTGACATCAAAGCACTTCAAGTCGCCTTCGCTGCCCAGCGTGTAAACCCGGTCGCCATCAACGGTCGGGGTGCATCGTGGTCCGGCTGGGTAGGAAACACTGTAAGGACAGTTGTAAGCAACTTGCCAAACAATATCTCCTGTCGCTTCATTGATTGCGGTTAGCCTTTCTTGACCTAACAGGTTGGCCCGTTGCCCGGGATCATTGAATGCATCACCCGACTCTTTCACAAAATCGAAGACGTAGACCACACCGTTTGCGACCGCTGGGCCGGCATAGCCACCGGCAATGGGAATCCGCCATTTGACGGGCAAACCACCGTCGGGAATCTGATCGATCCATCCTGATTCGCGAAGCACACCATCACGTGAGCCACCCATCCAGCCTGGCCAATCGTCGGCCATAACAACGGATGTTCGGTCGATCAAGATTGGCGCGAATACCACCAAAGCAGATAGCCATTGCAACTTCATCAAACCGTACCTCTATCGAACAAACAATTGACAAACTTTTTTGGCGACCGTGCAGCCAACGCCGCACGGCTCGCGCTGACGACCAATCGATTCAACTCACGAAGGATTTTCGACTGATCCAAAAAGTCAACGGCCGAACACAGCAGCGTCGGGCCGTGGTGGATCAATCAAACCACACAGCATGTCGCTTGGGTTTTGGATAAAATCATCCCATAAGGCTATGCCACTAGGTGGCCGACGACAACGACGTCGTTGGGTGACCCACCGGTGAACGTCCGCCCGGAACGTTCCGTCCACTTTTCTTTGGTGTGCTCGCAGCATGATCGGCAGTTTGATTACGGACTCGGCAAACATGAGTGTCAGCTATTTGCGCCGATTGATGGACGGTGTGACGCCAGAGCATTTTGCAAGACTACCGGGCCGCGATGAAACACGATTCAAATCCAATCATCCCGCTTTTATCATGGGTCATTTGAGCTTGTATCCGTGTCGCATCGTGAGTGACTTGGCAGGCGATGCCTCATCGATTCAACCTTCGGAAAAGTATCAGGCTTTATTTTCCCCGTCGGCCACATGCCTTGATGATCCGGAGGGAACGCTTTATCCGGCCATGGATGAGATTGTTCAAAAATGCCACGCGGCACATGAGTTGGCAATCGAAACCCTGTCGGGAGCATCCGATGATGCGTTCGACCGGCCCAATCCCAATGAGCGAATGCGAAGCCGTTTTGCAACGCTTGGCTCGATGCACGCGTTTTACATGGGCGGCCACATCATGATTCACGTTGGCCAATTCAGCACGTGGCGACGCGTGATGGGCTATGGCCCGGCGTAGCCGCGATAAGTGTTGCCGCGGCTGAAAAACAAAGACGATTTCGCCGGTAATTAACTGGACAGCGACACTCTGGATGGCAAACCCAGTGACTCATGCCATCACCGAGCGTATTAGCCGCTGTGGCGCTAGCCCAACTTCCCCAACTCACGTTGCAAACACCGTTTTTTCCGTGG
>JBCCJB010000066.1:0-14076 GCA_039028015.1 Planctomycetota bacterium | reverse complement strand
ATCCAAACCAGCCAGTGCCGCGATGGTCGGCAGCAGATCGATCGCACCGGTGACTTGCGAGATCTCAAGTCCCTGACGAATCCGCTTCGGCCAACGAACAAACAGTGGTGATCTCAGACCGCCTTCATCAATCGTCCCCTTCTTGCCCTTCATGCCGCCGTTGAATCGAAACGAGTTGGGACCGTTGTCGGAAAAGTACATCACGATGGTGTTGTCCGCCAAACCGAGTTCGTCGAGCTTGCTCAAGACACGGCCGACATTCCAGTCAATGTTCTCACACATGGCGAGGGCCGCTTTGGTCATCGGAATGTCTTCCTTTTCGGAATCACGATATCTCTGGCTAATCACATGATTAGCAAACTTCTCATAAAACCGATCGTCGACCATCATCGGCGAATGCGGCGTGTTGTACGGCAGGTAACAAAAGAAACGCTGGTCGCGATGACTCTCGATGAAGTCCAATGC
Organism: Planctomycetota bacterium; assembly: GCA_039028015.1. Lineage (GTDB taxonomy): Bacteria > Planctomycetota > Planctomycetia > Pirellulales > Pirellulaceae > Rhodopirellula. The sequence continues at coordinate 13,611 of JBCCJB010000066.1, read as the reverse complement.
GTGATTGGTGAAGTCATCAATAACGTATCCATCACCTCGCACCCGCGCGCCGTTGTGATCCAAAGGCGGACTGAAATAGTGTCCCCAATGTCCCGAAGTGAATCCGTAAAACTCATCAAACCCACGATCATTGGGATGGTAGGGCGACTGCGTTCCGTTGTGCCATTTACCGAAAGCGCCCGTCGCATAGCCCGCTCGCTGAAAGATGTCCGCCAGCGTCGTCTCATCAATATTCAGTCGGCCATCACCTCGGCTTACGCCACTCACTCCGGTCCGCCGGTGATAGCGGCCCGTCAAAAACTCGGCACGAGTTGGAGCACAAACGGCGCAAACATAAAAGTTCGTGAATGATGCCCCCTGCCGTGCCAACGAATCGATGTGAGGCGTCGACAAATTGGTGTTGCCATGATGACTGACGTCACCCCAACCTTGATCGTCCGCCAGAAATACGACCACGTTGGGTCCAGCCAAAGCGAATATCCCCAAGGGATCCAGAACCACCCAAATAATGAAGCACGGGATCAGCCCGCGGAGAAACGTTCGCATGATTGGAGCTCAAGCGTCATCAATTGATCAACGGGAAGAGATTTGACGAGTCGCCGACTGATCGATTGGTATGCGATCATCAATTCGAATCGGTCATCAGCATAGTGGCTCGCAGATCCATACGATGCCGAAATGACCATCCACCTCGTCCACATTTTTGATTCATTCGAGAATCAATTGCCGATTTATGGCAGAGAGTTGAAACCATTGACCGAGGTCTAACTTAAGCTTGCAAATCTGTCACGCTACCACGCCAAGAATGGCCAACCCTAAATCTCCAAGACGACGATGCCAAAGTACCGCACCCTATCACTTTTCATCGTTGGTCTTTTGTGGAGTCCCGCTGGGTCTGTGTTGGGGACGGATGACGCCTCGAACAATTCGGCAAACAGTGGAAACACAATTGTTCTTTACTCATCCGAATGTATTACCGAGGCCGAGGTCGTCGACGCCCAGATTGAATGGGGCGAGGGAATCGTTCGAATCGGCAAGATTTACTCCGAAGGCGGAGACTTCGCTGCGGCAGCAAAAAAAACACATCCAAAGCCTTTACTGCTATGACTTGAGCTCGGTGCTTTTCAAACCAACACTCGCATCGATCGAACAATTCCGCGGATCTTTTGATGGTGCTCTTTCCTACTTCATCGGAGGGAACAAATCCTACCCTGAAGATAAAGGGTTCGCGCTCGCCCCCTATACGAGCGTTCGCTTGGAAAACAGCGGAATCATCAACAATAGCTGCAATATGGCGATCGCGATGGGCAACTATTACTTCACGAAGCTGAATGGTGAAGAGATCAAAGTCGAATTCAAGCTTGGATATGTGAAAGACGCCAACAACCGGTTGCGAATCGTTGTCCACAAGTCCGCCCTACCCTACAGTCCCAACTAATCGCGAGAGCTGGATCCCGGCTAGACATCCCGTTGCGAAGCACCCGCCAAGCGTTCTTGAAACGCCCGATAGTCTTCTAAGGTGTCGATGCCGGGCGTTGCTTCGGCAACCTCAGCGACGACCACAGTCTTGCCCGCTTCGATCGCACGAAGTTGCTCGAGCTTTTCGATCTGCTCAAGGATCGATGGTGGCTGTGTGCAAAACCATTCCAAGAAAGAACGTCGGTAGGCGTACACGCCCAGGTGCTGGAAATAAACGGATGGCTCTGACATCAGCCAGACCTCCGCATCACCATCCCGCGCGTGCGGAACGGCGGCCCTGGAAAACGTGATCGCCCTGCCCTGCCCCACGACGACTTTGACACAAGCGGGATCTTGCAATTGCTGTAGGTCGCGGATCGGCGTGATCGCCGTTGCCATGTCCGCTTCCGGCTGCGATGCCAAAAGACCAACCACCGCGTCCAATGTCGACGGCGATATCTCCGGTTCATCGCCTTGAAGGTTCAAAAAGATATCAACATCGTCGTGCAGCAACGCAACCTCGGCGATGCGATCCGTGCCGCTTTGACAATCAACGCTCGTCAGACGAGCTTGACCACCAAACGAATCCACTTCGTGTGCCAGCCTTGGATCGTCAACCGCAACCAAAACGTCGTCAGCAAGGGTCGATTTCAACGCGGCTTCATAAGTGTGTTGCAAGATCGACTTGCCTTCGGCACGTAGCAGCAGTTTCTCGCTGAGCCGAGTCGACGCGAGTCGTGCCGGAATCACAATCATGCACTTCATGACAACAGATCACTTCTGAGAAACGACTTCCAAAGGGGCTGAATCAACCGCCAAGGTCCGTTTCCGGGGTTGGTGGTTGAACACTGCCGCGGTGCCGAAACAAAGCCGGTCCGGATTTCGCTAAGTTACCGCTCGGCGAAGCGTCGACAAAGGTCGTCGACAAACTCGCGTGACTCGCAACGAAAGCGATTGAGCTATGCATGACCGCAGCGCCCCGACCGGTATTTGGTGGGCAACCAAAGGCGACATCAATGCGTTCTTTGGTTTGATGCTCGATAATCTGGCGGGGCTGTTGCTGATGGTCGGTTTGTTGGGAGGGTTTGGCTTGCCCGCCTCATTCAGTGTCTCGCACATGGTACCGGGGACGGCGCTCGGCGTGCTGGTGGGCGATCTCGCTTTCTTCTTTATCGCTCTGCGCATGGGCCGTCGGGAAAATCGCACCGATGTCACGGCCATGCCACTGGGTTTGGACACGCCCTCCACATTTGGCATGGTGCTGCTGGTGTTAGGACCCGCATTCGTCGCTGCCCAGCGCGACGGCATGGACGTTCAAGCGGCCGCGATGCACACATGGCACATCGGGATTTGGGCCATTGTGTTATCGGGCATCATGAAATTGATCTTGGCCCCGTTTGGTTCCGTCGTCCGCCGAGTCGTTCCACGTGCGGGGCTATTGGGATCGCTGGCGTCGATCGCTTTGGTGCTGATTAGTTTCTTTCCGTTGACGCATATTTTGGGTTCACCACTGCCGGGATTGTTGGCGCTGGTGGTTGTGCTGGGGACGCTGATCGGTCGCGTGCCGTTGCCCGGTCGCACGCCAGGAACACTGGGCGCGTTGATCGTCGCTGGCGGTGTTTACTATTTCCTCTGTTTGGCTGGCTGGTTTGGCTACACGATGCCCGAAAGTGCCAGCATGACATGGCTGCCCACCGAGTGGATGTTGGCGTGGCAAGGCACGTGGCTGGGTTCGCTGCCGGATGCCGTGCCTTATCTGCCATTCGTCTTGCCATTTGCACTCGCCACCGTTGTTGGTGGTATCGACTGCACTGAAAGCGCCGCGGCGGCTGGTGATGAGTACGACACACGGGGTGTGCTCGCCGTCGAAGCCGTCGCGACGTTGCTTGCGGGCGTTAGCGGCGGCGTGATTCAAACGACACCTTACATTGGCCACCCAGCCTACAAAGCCATGGGCGGTCGAGCCGGTTATGTCTTGGCCACGGCGTTGCTGATTGGTTCGGCCGGCATCCTTGGCTATTTCGCTTGGCTCAATGCTTGGATCCCGGCACCGGCGGTTTATCCCGTGCTGGTCTTCGTCGGCCTGGAAATCACTTCGCAAACGTTTCTCGCCACACCCAAGCGTCACTACGCAGCGGTGGCACTGGCATGCTTGCCGGCCTTGGCGTATTTATCACTCAGTCTTCCCGATCGAATCTTTGGCGATGAGGCAATCCTCGCATCGGGCATGACGATGTCATCGCTGAACGACACATTCCTCAAACATGATTTGCAAACGCTGCGGATGCTCAGCAACGGCTTTATTGTCACCGGTTTGCTTTGGGCGTGGATGTTGGCGGCCATGATTGACCGACAATTAAAACTGGCCGGCATTGTGATGCTTGTCGGTGCCGCGCTGACGATCTTCGGCATCATTCACTCGCCCATTGCGGGCAATCGAATGTTCATGCCATGGATGATTGACGGCGAAGGCAACTTTGCGTTGCCGGGTGAGTATTTTCTCGACGTGATCGAGTTCGCCGTCGGCTATTTCCTCACGGGAATCATTCTGATTGCCTGGTCGGCTTGGCTTGGCACGCAATCCGACGAGGACGCGCTGGTTTCAAATGCCGATTCGGAGCCTGTCGATGAGTGAACAGAGCCTGTCGATGAGTGAACTGTGGAGGGCTTGGATGGACGCGGCGGTTGCTGAAGCAATTGCGGGACGTGATGAGGGAGGCATTCCCATCGGATCCGTTCTCGTCATCGATAATGAAATTGTTGGCCGCGGTCACAATCGGCGAGTCCAATCGGGCAACCCAATCTTGCATGCGGAGATGGACGCACTGGCCAATGCCGGACGACTAACGGCCAGCGACTATGCCCGCGCGACGCTCGTATCAACCTTATCTCCCTGCGACATGTGCAGCGGTGCGGCACTGCTTTACAAGGTTCCGCGGATCATTATCGGCGAAAACCAAACCTTTCGTGGCCCTGAAACCTACGTGGGCTCGCATGGCGTGGAGTTGACTGTCGTCCAAGATCCACGCTGCATCGCATTGATGGAATCGTTCATTGCGGCCCATCCATCGCTTTGGAATGAGGACATCGGTGAGCCGGATTGAATCGACAGCTGGACAGGTCGACGAACGACCTGCCCTGCGGGATCGGGTTGAACGACCTTGACGTCAATCAATTAACTCGGCCGCGTGGGTATGAATTGGCGAAGGTACGCGGCGCTCTGTTGCAAACTTTGGACCCGTGACTCATGCGTTGACTCATAGATGCGATCCTCAACCTCAACGCATACGGGACCTCGATAGCCCACATCACCTAGCGTACTAAAGAACGCACCCCAATCGACGTCACCCAATCCTGGCAGTTTGGGTGTGTGATACAGCTCAGGATGCGACAGCACGCCGTACTGATTGAGTTGATCCACATCCAACCGCACGTCCTTCGCGTGAACATGGATCAGTCGGTCCGCAAATTCGCGGATTGGCGCGATCGTGTCCATCTGCATCCACACCAAATGGGATGGGTCATAGTTCAGACCAAAATGATCGCTCGGAACATCATCAAACATCCGTCGCCAAATCGCTGGGCAATACGCAAGGTTCTTGCCTCCAGGCCACTCATCATTTCCAAACAGCATCGGGCAATTTTCAATTCCCACTCGAACACCGACTGATTCGGCGGCAGCAATGATCGGCCGCCATGTGGACAAAAACTTGGGCCAGTTATCTTCGACTGATGCAGTAAAGTCACGACCGATAAATGTCGTCATCCGTCGGATCCCAAGTTGTGCTGATGCCTCAATCACATTGTGAATGTGCGCCACCGCAGCGGTTGCCTCGGATGGATCGGGCGACAATGCGTTGGGATAAAAACCCAAGGCGCTGATTTGAATGCCCGTATCCTGTTGCAGAGACTGAATCTGCGTCACGCGATCGTCATCGAGCGTTAACACGTCAATGTGGGTGACACCGGCATAGCGTCGTTCAGCCCCACCCGGCGGCCAACACATGACTTCGATGCAGTCGTAGCCAAGTTGACCGCCGATTTCGAAGAGTGATTCGAGCGACACATCCGGCAAAATGGCACTATGGAATCCAAGCTGCATCATGAAAACGGTTTCCAACGAAAGAGGGCTTGTCAGCGATCGGCATGCGGTAGTCAATGAATGCTGGCCGCTAAAGATAGCAAAGTCAAAGCACGACTCGAGGTTGCTCAACCATGATGCCCGATAAAAAAACCAATCCATTTGGAGACATTAAATGGTTGCGTTTCGAGCCATTGCTCAAGCGAACGATTTGGGGTGGCCGCGGGCTGGGCACCAGACTTGGCAAAGCCATCGGCGAAGGCAACGACTTCGCCGAAAGCTGGGAAATCGTTGACCATGGAGATGATCAAAGCGTGGTGACGGCTGGTCCCTTGCAAGGTCAGACATTGGGCAACTTGTTCGTCAAGCACACGCGCTGGCTCATGGGTGATCATTGGGTACACACGCACACGCATGCCGATCGATTTCCACTGCTGCTGAAGTTTTTGGATTGCAATCGAGTCCTATCGGTTCAAGTGCATCCCGATGATGCCTACGGACAAACCATGACACCACCGGATTTGGGTAAGACCGAAGCGTGGGTTGTGTTGCACGCCGAACAAGGGGCAAAAATCTACGCTGGACTCAAGTCAGAAATCGATCGAGAAACACTTAAGTCAATGATCGATGCGGGAGAGACCGAAGCGGCACTCCACGCATTCGAACCTCAAGCGGGAGATTGCATCTTCATCCCCGCGGGCACGGTTCACGCATTGGGTGCTGGATTGATGATCGCAGAAATCCAGCAGTCCAGCGACACCACGTTTCGCCTATTCGACTGGAATCGGGTGGGCGACGACGGCCAATCACGTCCGCTGCATATCGAACAGTCGCTGGCCGTGACGGACTACTCACGCGGACCCGTCCATCCGATTGTGCCCGCCGCAACGACGACTATCAAGCAAATTGAACCGCTAGTCCGCTGTGACAAATTTGAACTGGATCGGATCCAATTGGATGTGGGTCAAAACATCACGATTGGCAACTCAGACCGATGCGAAATTGCTTGCCTGACCAGCGGTACTGCAGACGATCTCCAGCCCGGCGATAGCTGGTTGATTCCCGCTGCGTCTGGCCCGATGACCGTGCAAGCCAACGACGCCTTAACGCTGCTCACCATGAGACCGGTATGAGGACGCAGCCTCAGTGACCGGCCACGGAATAGTTCGTCGGACCACCCAAGAAGTAATAGAACGGCAACGCATCATTTGGGAGCGACGAGACCGAACGCCGTGACGTGCTGCGATAACTACGGCTGGACCGCGTTGGCGTGCTCACACGTTGATGCATTCGTTGCGAGCTAAAGAATCGACCCTGACGATGTTGGTTCGATTGACTCCAACCCCAAACGCGCTTGCGATTCGCCGCCTCGGCTGAATCTGCAGCAAAGGTCGCAACAAATGCGAGAGCAAGAACGCACGTGATGGCCCTGATAAATCGGCGTCGCTTTGACACGGTGTTACCCCAATGAACGAGTGTTTCAAACCGCTTCGATGCTCCAGTATAAGAGCATGAACTAAATGCTAATACGAGAAAAGTTGCTGATTCGTTCCCCACAAAAGACGCATTTCGTTCAGAAATGTGAGCATTTTGAACGCTGACGTCGGTCGGTCACTCATGGCCGACTTGGGCTTTCGCATCGACCGGTAAGGCTCCCCGTCCTACGTGATTTGATCAAATGCCTTCGTCGATCGTCCATACCAAATCGACATCACGCGGCTCGTCGTGACTGACATGCAACACCGTCACGCCTCGCTCTCGAGCGAAGCTGGCAAGAAATTGATTCACGCGGTCACGCATGATTTGATCCTGCGCGGTGGTGGGTTCATCAAGGATCAATATGTCAGGTTCCATCACCAGGATTCTTCCAAGCGCAACACGTTGTTTTTCGCCACCACTCAATTCAGATGGTCGACGTGACAAGCATGAGGAAAGCTCCAAAGCTTCCGTGATGATTGAAAGACGGTGCTGTTGTTGCTGAGTCGGAATGCCATGCGTCGCGACGCCAAAAAGCAGGTTTTGTTCAACAGTTCGTTTTGAAAAGAGCACGCCGTCCTGTGGCACGTAACCGATCCGGCGATGCCGCGGTGCCAGATAGGTCACGTCGACTCCTCGAAGTCTGAGTTGACCCGAACTCGGTTGCCTCAGTCCCACCATCGTTTCCAACAGCGAAGTCTTGCCACTACCCGTAGGTCCTCGAAGCCAGACGTGCTGGCCCGTTTCGACCAACCGGTGCCACGGTCCCAAAACGTGCTGTCCAGCAATCCATCGCCAGTCGACCCACTGAATCATCTCAGCGTCAGCCTCAGCGTCGCCAATGACAGGCCGGACAGCAGAATGAGAACGACCGATGTTGCGACCGCGGAACTCAAGTCACCAATCGTTAGTTCCAGGTAGATCGTCGTCGAGAGCACTTCCGTCTTGTTTCGCGTCGCTCCCGCCAAAACCAGAATCGGACCAAAGGTGCCCACACAACGCGCCCAAGCCATCGTGGCAGCTTGAATGAGTCCATCACGATTCTCGGGCACGGTAACGCGAACAAAAGCACTGGCTACTGTGCAACCCATCACCATCGCCATCTGTTCGGCACGCCCGCTGTCTCGCGCCAGTGAGGCTCGCAGTATTGGAACGGCATGCGACACCGCGACAACAAACTGCACCAGAAACACCGATGGCACTTGATAAACAATCCACGGTGCCAATGCTCGAAACGGTGGCATCTGAAGCAGCACTAACAGCGAAAGCCCCAGAACCAAGGGCGGCATCACATGTGGCAGATCTAGGATGGTGTCGACCAAGCCAGCGCGGCGGTGTCGCGTCACCCACGCCGCAACCGGCATTGCAACAACCAACGCCGCAGCGGTGGCGACCGTTGATGCCAGTAGTGTCAACCGAAGCGATGCAAGCACCTCAGGACGCGACAAGACCGACCAAATGGATGACGGCGTCGTGTGCCCCGCCAACGCAGCAACCATAGCGGTCAACAGAACCAGGTAACTGATCGCGAAACCACCGGTCAAGTGGCCGAACCAACGGTCGGAGCTGAGTCGCGAGTGCTTATTCATAAAACGTTAACAATCGGTCGCCGATGTCATGTGAAGATCCACCATGTCAATTGTGAAAGGTTGATGAACATGCCGCCTCAGGGGTGTTGCTCTTGGCGACTTGCACTAGAACACCGCCACCGAGCTGGCAACGATGCGGCTCGCCCCGGTTGCGACCGGGTGGTCATGACTCGCGACCGGAGACCAACCTGCCCCTCGCGATGGAATCGACCCTTCGTGAGGACTGCTAGCAGACATTCACCCGAGGCTTTCGGCCTCAGCATTTGACTCGTCACAGAGTCGTTCCATCTGATCGTTAAAGAAGCGAGCCGGGCAGCATCGACCGTGAGTCATTGCCGTGTTGCAACCACGAAAATGAATCTCTTAACGGATCGAGAAGCTACCCGACTCACCCCAAACTAACTCTTTCGATGCGTCGACATTGTATTCCGGTGCTGGCGCATCCCAAAACAAGGACCTTTTAATGATGCAATCGCGTCAAAAACGACAGGGTTTCACCCTGATCGAACTCCTGGTGGTGATTTCGATCATCGCTCTGTTGGCAGCCTTGGCGTTGCCAGCACTGACCAAGGCCCGCGAGGCCGCACGCCGAACCGCATGCAGCAACAACTTGCGTCAGTTTGGCATTGGGCTCACCGAAGTGGCCGGCCGCGATCCTCTGAACCGGATGTGCACGGGAGCCTCAGACTATTTTCGCGATGGATCGCTCGACGAATATGGCTGGGTTGCTGACCTGGTCAACAGCGGCAACGCGGTGGTGGGTGACATGCTGTGCCCCAGCAACCCGGCAGCGGCATCGGAAAAGCTCAATGAGCTTTTGGGAAGCACGACCGGCAACACCGACACGCCGGCAGCGGGTAACTCGTGGGCTCGCATGACCGACGGAGCCGCAGGTTTGCTAGTCAGCAACACGGCGGCCGACGCGATCTCAACCACCGCGTCGTTTAATGCAACGATCGCCTATGACGATCCCACCACGCCAGCCGTCGAAACGGCCGTCCCGCCAGCCCTCTACGTCGGACAACAGTTTGTCGACCGCGGTTACATGACGAACTATGCCGCAGGTTATTTCTTAGTACGGCTGCAACCGAAGACGGCTGGTATCACCGACGCGGGTGTCGAATATGTGGTCGCCGCCGGCGGTGCTTTCAAGGAACGCGGTGACACCATCGGGCCACTGCGGCAAAACGTTCTCGACAAGGGACGCATCCCAGCTTCAAACATCGCTTTGTTGGGTGATGGGGGACCTGGTGACATTGACGAAGCCGTGCTTGGAGTTGATGTGCCCAACGAAAAAGTGACGCTACCCAGCGGCATGTTGCTCAGCGAGGCCTTCAACGATGGTCCTGGCTACTACAACACTGACGCGGACCGCATCGTATTGCTCAACGCGACCGCACGTTTGAACACGCAGCGCGACTGCGAGCGAGGCGAGGCCACGACGGTCAACTGCGACCTGGCCGGCGGCTTGCCTTCGGCGGAAGCAACCGGCAACGGGTTGAACTACATTCAGGACACCCGTGACTGGTTTGCCTTGCACTTGGGTTCAGCCAACATCTTGATGGCTGATGGTGCGGTGAAGAACGTCATTGATCTGAATGGCGACGGCTACTTCAACCCCGGCTTCCCAATCGCTGATGGTTTGACCGAGGATGCCATTGCGCGTGTTGGCTACGCATCAGCCGAAGTCGAAATGGCTCCCAGTGCATTCTTCAATGGCATGTTCATTGACGAAGGCTACTTCAAGGGTCGGTTCGAAGAGAACTGAGCCCCGCTCTCGAGTTTTCCGCACGGGGCTCGCACGTCGAGCCCCGTGTCTTTTCTTCATCGGTTAGATCACATCACCGGTTCGTTCATGTTGTCCAAACTGTTCCGATGTTTCGCGGCGTGCGGTTTGCTCGCCCTGCTATCCACCTTGCTTGCCGCCACCGTCCAAACCAAGCCGTGGGGCGTTCCCGATGTGCGACGTGAAGAATATGAGGACAAGCTCGCCGCGGCGCACCAAGCCGTCATCGAGCGAAACGATGTGGTTGCTTTGGAAAAGTCGGCTTGGAGACTGGACCGACGCTCGCACCATTTTAATGTCACGCAACAGACGCAATCGCCACTGAAGACCAGTTTCTGCATCAGCAATACTGGCGAGACGCAGGTCATGCTGCAGTGTCGCGATGCCGACGACGATCTTTGTTCTGTGTCACTGGAAACGTCCTCGGTCCAACCCGGTCAATCAGCTCAGATCTCGGTTCAGTGGTCGCCAACGCTGCAACCCGATGCGACGACATCGAAGGAGATCGTGATCAATGCGACCAATCAAACGCATAGCAAAGACATCACGCTCAACCTGATATGTCGCGGGCAAGCTGGGTATCACATCGATCCGACGATGAAACTGCAACGAGCTCGTTTTGCAAATGAATCCGTGGTCGGAACATCGCTGGTGACGTCCCGGTTCTTCACCGACCTTGCTGTCTTGGAACACAACACATCAAACAATGCCATCGACATTGCTGTTTCTCCATTGACTCCCGAAATGATCGATCGTGAGGGCTTGGATGCGGTGAGTGCCCTGATGATCAAGGCCACGCTACTGCCAGGCCGGACCGGCAAGCAATTTGATGAGCGCATTCGTGTTCGCGTGGGTGATCCTCAATCGGGACAAAGTAAATGGTTGGAAACGAGTCTGACGGGAAGCTACAAGAGCGCGGTCTCGTTCTTCGGTCCCGAGATCCGTGTCGGAAGTGGTTTGGAACTCGGTACCGTTGAGCTAAATGATTCGAAAACGTGGTCGTTTGGCGTCCGGTTTCGAACGACGGATTTAGTCAATGATGCTTATATCAAAGCGATTCAACCGGAATCACTCACGGCCGTGATTGAGCCGAGCCAGCGGCTGCCAAACACTTACCGAGTGACGCTTGGCCTGGCGAAGGACGCTCAGCCCACACGATTTCATACCGACGGACAGGGATTTGTGGAAATCGCGTCGGCGTCTGATCCATCACTATCGAAATGGATGCCACTCCAAGGCGAAATCATCGCCCCAATCGTGCCATGATTGCTTGCCTGAAAGCGAGAACGCCGCACCAAAGAATTCAGTTTGCGGGCTATGTGGTTGGCTTAACCGTGGTGCTCGGCTGTGGGGGTGAAAGCACTGAGGATCGTTTCTTACGAATGGCTCGGACGCGAGCCTTGATCAACCAGGAAGAAGCCGCAGCCAAAGAATCAGCCACCGATGTCAAGGAAGCCGAACCAGCTCCATCGAACTCGGCCCCCGAGACGAATTCATCTCAAACCGTTCCGCCAGCTGAAGTTGCCTCGCTCGAACCAGATCAAACCAACCTCGATACCGACGCACTCAAAGCAGACTCGGAAAACTCAGACTCGCCCAAACCAGACACAGACATCCCACAGTCAACCAGTCCCGAGATTGCCGACCATTCCGCACCGGAACCGCGGGTGACATCAATCGCAGGCGACGCGTTGGATGCGACGGATGCCACGCGGTCGCAACTGCAATCCCGACCGCTCGAGAAATCTCAGCAACCTGCAGAATCGCACCCGAACGAGGAGTCTCATCATCGCCGGCCAAGAGCATTATGGGCGGTAGATTCCACGGGCTCTCAGATCGTTTACAGCGACGCCTCACAAGCCATTGGCATCTTTGACATTCCCCGAAAGAAACTGACGCAGCAGATTTTCAATCCCCACATTCAGGCGTCCAGCTTGGGATTGAGTCGCGATCGTCAACAGCTTGCCGTAGGCAGCATCGACGGCAGCTTCAAAGTCTTTGCCGTGACACCGAGTGAGGGGCTAGATCAATTCACGAAACAGCGACGCCAACGACGCGATGCCGAACCGCCACGGTCGGGGCATGATCATCCCATCACCGCAACGGCGGTCAGCACCGCTGGCGAACTCATTGCCACCGGAGACGCATCTGGCGTCCTCAAACTCTGGCGCCACAGTGACGAAGATCTGGTGCCGTTGACCAGTGACGCCGCCAAGCTGATCGCCCTACAAAACCATCACGATCAGTCTTTGCTGGTCACCGCGACCGCAGATGGAAGACTGCTCTACTGGTCAACCGAGAAAAAGCAGTTTGATGCGCGAGAGTTGCCCGATGGACAGCTGCCTTACCCGCCAACCGCCATCATTCCAGGTCCCAACGGTCGGGGATTGATTGTTGGCGATCAGTCAGGCCAAGTGCATTATTGGCTGCCCGGCCGACAAGGCTTGCGTGCCCAAAGCTTTGCTGCGCACGATGCAGCCATTGCAGGACTTGGTCATGTCGATGGCGGCAACACGTTGGTGACGGCAAGTGTCAATGGCGATGTGTTTCGCTGGACAGAGCCTTTCACATCGCCTGTATCAATCAAGGCACTGGAATCACCCAGGTTTGTCGTTGCCTCAACGGATGGACAACTCCTTGGTGTTCCCAGCCGTGATCGAAATTTGGATTTGTATGCCGCGGCAAGTGGAAAACCCTTCCGTCGGCATACCATCACAGAAAACATGACTCGCTTAACCACCGCATCGCTCGGGCAGCGCGACGATGTGGTTTTGTTGGGAGATCAATCGGGTCGCATCCACGTGCAGCGTCCCGATCGATCGACGATCGCGGTCCTGACTGTTGGCGATGGGGCAGTGAAAGCAATCCAGCGCGGCACTCCCTTCATCGCAGCGATGCCGCGGGAACCTGGCGTCAAAGCATTGAGCGGTGAAACCTTTGCGTTCGCCACAGATGATGGAACAGTTGGTGTCGCCAAAATCCCTTCGATCAACGACCCTTCGCCCTCAACCGATGACGCGGCACGTGCTGTGCGCGACGCGGCAACTTCTGCGGTGCTTTGGTCGCAAAACGTCGAACAAGAACCGGCAGGTGTTACCTGGACCAAAGATCATCAATTGCTAGTCGTTGCGACGACCTCCGGGGAAGTTGTCGTGCTTCGTGGCGATGACGGTCAGGTTCAGTCACGCGAGCCAATCAACACGTCAGGTTTCAAACAGATT
>JBCCJB010000065.1:0-14312 GCA_039028015.1 Planctomycetota bacterium | reverse complement strand
GGTCAATACAGCCCGACCAGTGTGGAGGGCCAGATCACGAAAAGCACGCCGATGGGTGCGATTGACCATCCGCTGTCGCCGTTGTCAGTGGCGCTCGCTGCGGAGGCAACCTTTGTGGCTCGCAGCATCGACGCACACGTCAAACACCTCGGCCAAACGCTCAAGGCTGCTGCGGAGCATAAAGGCACGTCGCTCGTCGAGGTCTATCAAAACTGCAACGTCTTTAATGACGGGGCGATGGCGTACGCTCAGGACCGCAAGCAGCGCGTCGATAACATCGTCGAACTCGAGCATGGTAAGCCTTTGATTTTCGGAGCCAAATCTGACAAGGGTGTGCGTTTGACTGGCAATCACTTGGAGGTCGTCAACACCGCGGATGTGCCCGCAGACGATCTTTTGATTCATGATGCGCATGACCCCAACCCCGCCATTCAGATGATGCTCGCGCGGATGCGATATCCGGAAATGCCCGAGCCCATCGGTGTGTTAAGAGCGGTCAGCGGCGTCGCCACATACGATGACCAGATCAATGAGCAGGTCGCTCAGGCACGAGCCCAAAAAGGCGAAGGCGATCTACAGGCACTCTTTGAGTCCGGTGATACTTGGCAAGTTGCCTAGCGGCAATCCGGCGAGCTGGTCTCGTGCAGGGACTTGCCTAGTTTTACCTGAGGAAATTTTGCACGAGGGAATCCAGAGAAGGAATTCACATGTACCGAGGAAAAACTTACTCGGACGCTGCCGAGGCGATTGGCATGACGCCGATGATTCACATCAATCGCCTCGTCCCGGCCGACCATGCCGATGTGTTCGCGAAGTGCGAATTCTTCCAACCGCTCAACAGCGTAAAAGATCGCATCGGGGCCGCGATGATTGCCGCCGGTGAGCGCGATGGGCAAATCAATCCGGCCACGCACATCATCGAACCCACCAGCGGAAATACCGGCATCGCGTTGGCTTTTGTCTGTGCCGCCAAAGGTTATAAGTTGACGCTGACGATGCCTGAATCGATGTCGGTGGAACGCCGCGCACTGCTCCGATCCATGGGGGCTCAGTTGGTGCTGACGGCCGCTGCCGATGGCATGAAGGGTGCGATCAACACGGCCCAAGAATTGATCGATAAGACCGACAATTCATTCATGCCACAGCAGTTTGAAAATCCGGCCAATCCAGCGATACACGAAGCAACCACCGGCCCGGAAATCTGGGAAGACAGCGGTCAGCGGATCGATGCGATCGTTGCGGGTGTCGGGACGGGAGGGACCATCACCGGCGTTTCGCGATACTTGAAATCAAAGAATCCGGATTTCAAAGCGATTGCGGTGGAACCCAAGCACTCGCCCGTGATCAGCGGCGGCTCGCCCGGCAAGCATCGGATTCAAGGCATCGGTGCCGGATTCATTCCGAAGAATCTGGATACCGCTCTGGTTGATGATGTGATTCAGATTGACGATGAGGATGCTTTTTCGTGGGGCCGAAAACTGGCACAGCAAGAAGGTATCGTGGGCGGGATCAGCAGCGGTGCCAACATGTGTGCGGCCGCTCAAGTTGCGGCCCGACCGGAGATGAAAGGCAAGCGGATCGTGACCATCATGTGCAGCTTGGGTGAACGCTACCTCAGCACGCCCCGCTTCGGCGATCTGGGGATGTGAGCGGCGTCGATGGGAGTCATCACGTTGGAAATTGCGTGTGAGACAACCCATTCTCATCATCGATGGCTACAACGTGATCGGGCCCGCGGCACCGCCGGGACGGACGCGTTTGCGGCCCGGTGAAATCAACCCAGCATCGGATCGCTGGCTGGAAACCCAGCGGCGACGCTTGCTAGATCAACTGGCACGTTACCTCGATACGTCAGTGCGGCCACGCACCGTGGTTGTTTTTGACGCACAACGCCCGCGAAAAGCGGACCTACCCGATCAATTTCGTCATCGTGACATCGACGTGCGGTTCGCTGTGGATCATGCCGAAGCGGATGACCTCATCGAAGAATTGATCGCTCAGCATCACAGTCCTAAAACGTTAACGGTGGTTTCGTCGGATCATCGTCTTCAAGCCGCCGCGCGTCGCCGCCGCGCTCACAGTTATGATTCCGAAGCATGGCTCGACGCGTTGACCGAGGGTGACGTTTGGATCGCCAAGCGGCCGGCATCAAAGGGATCAACGAGTGGTCATGCGACGACGGACAAGAGCTCGTCCGCGTTACCGGCCCGTGATGCCAAACCTGACGTCGACTCGCTCGATGCGGATGAGGTTGCCGAGTGGATGCGGGAGTTCGGCCAGTCGCCGTAGAATCGGACAGGTTTCCCACACCCGTCCATCTTTCCCGTCAAACACATTCGACGTGGTGCCTGGTTGATTAAACAAAAAACGACCTCGATGTGCTTTTCGACATCCGCACTCGGTCGCTAGCGTGTGAGGGCTCGGTGAGTGACACCGCGCCATCGATTTCATCACGCTTATTTCATCAACCGCATGCCCGATTCTCGAATGCCCGATGTCAATCTTGCCGATCAAACCGACGATCGCGATCCTGGTTTGGAACAGGTGCAGGCGACATTTGTCGGCAAATGGAACACGTTGATCAGCACGACCAACTGGGAAAAGGGACGCATTATCGATCAATGGCGGACTGCCCTCATTGAAGCCGATGCGCCGGCTCGGGAGTATTCCGATGAGGCGTGGTCGCAGCGGGTCGGCGGTGTGACGCCGGCTCACGTCGGTCGGCTTCGGCGTGTCTTCGTGCGATTTGGTCAGCAATACAAAACCTATGAAGGGCTTTACTGGAGTCACTTCTTGGCGGCGATCGAATGGGATGACGCCTCACTGTGGTTGCAAGGCGCGGTCGAAGAGTCATGGAGCGTTTCGGCAATGCGTCATCGTCGCTGGGTTGCGACTGGGTCGCGTGAAGCCGACCGCCCCAGTGATGCCCAAATCATCAATGTGGATTTGGATGAAGATGCGATGGACCTGGGGACACAGCCGGCCCAGGGCGACGACCGTCAACGCGGTGACTTCGATGGCAGTGATAGCGGAATCAGCGCGGGACCGAGCTACGAAGGTCCCGACTTTGGTGATGAAGATGAACTCAGTGCGATTGGTGTTGCGGGAGGCACGACCGGCGATAAACTTCACAATGCCGACGATGCCAGTGGAGGCACTTCCCTGGTGCAACCCTTTGCTGGGTTGCCCGAACTTCCCGATGATCTGAGCGATGCTGTGGAGTCCCTCAAGCTCGCAATCCTCCGCCATAAGACGGATGGTTACCGAGATGTATCCGTGCAAACGGTTCAACAGTACTTGTCGGCGATGAGCACGCTGGCCACGTGCTGAGCCAGCACGAACACGATGCTCCGCGCGTTGTCGTCGCGATTTGTACCTACAACGAACGCGACAATATTGTGGCAATGCTTGATCGCATTGCCGGCGCGATGCCATCGGCGGACATTTTGGTGGTTGATGATGATTCTCCCGACGGGACGGCCCAGACTGCTCGGGCCCATGCGGCGACCATGCCCATCCGCGTTGTCGTTGAAGTGCGACAGAATAAGCGCGGGCTTGGCGGCGCCATTTTGGCGGCGATGCGATATGCAGTCGACCATCAGTATGCTTGGTTGATCAATCTGGACGCGGATCTGAGTCATGATCCCGATGACGTTCCGCGGCTATTTGAGGCAAGCAGCACGCATCAAGGCGCAGATGTGATCGTGGGGTCGCGTTATGTCGCAGGTGGACAAATCGAAGGCTGGCCCTGGCACCGAAAATGGATGAGCCGAACCCTCAACGGCTTCACTCGGCTGTTGTTGAATCTGCCCGTTCGTGATGCCAGTGGTTCGTTTCGATGTTATCGCGTGGCGACACTTCAGAGGGTGATGAATCGTTGGGAACAACGACATCATCAACCGAGCAACGGCTACTCGTTTTTGCAGGAAGTGATGCTTAGCTTGCAGGATGCGGGCGCGTCGTTTGTTGAAGTGCCCATCACGTTCACCGATCGGGTCGCGGGAACCAGCAAGCTCGATTTCCGCGAAGCCATGCGGTCGGCAGCAACGATTGCTCGCCTAAAGACACGCTAACGTCGGCGACGTGATGCCCCAGCGAAGCTCAACGTCAACATCCCCACCAGCACAAACGCGCTGGGCTCCGGAATCGCCGTCGCGACGCCGAAGTCGAGCGTGTAGCTGGACGCAGGACCGGTTTGTTGAACGAGGAAACTGTATTTACCTTCATTCAGTGGTGCGTCCAGATTCAGATTATTGAAGTCTGCGAAGCCCAGCAGGTTGTCCAGCACGTCGGTGCCATTGGTCGACAGATTTAAGACGGCGCCGCCAAGCCAGTTGGATCCCGCCGGCACGCCGGTGAAGGTGGCGAACGAAGCACCGCCATCCCAATTCAGATCGTCGTACGAATTGGCAAAGATGTCTCCCGAACTGATTGCGGCAAATAACGCGTTGTCGCCACCGGAGAACGAAAACAAAATCTCACGCAGTTGATTGCCGGATCCAATCTCGATCGTAAAGAAGTCTCCCGCTCCCGTATCGGTGGTGCCCGTCACTCGGTGCTGCTGAATCGCACCGCCGCTGCCCGGGGCGAGCATACCGAGTTGCGTTGGTATTCCACCGGGCATCGGATCTGGAAACGCAAGATTGGTCCCACCGCTGTTATCCGATAGGTCGCCGTCGACACTTTCGTCGTGCAGCACGATCACAGCCGCGTGTGTCGACACCTTCCCAAGACACGCTGACAAAATCAGCGTGCTTGCCAACAAGAAAAATCGCATGGTCGTTCAGAAGAGAGAGTGAGAAGAGGCAACCAACGCCCGTAGTGTAATTGGAAAAGGCTCGTGCCGTCGCCTTCCCATGCGTTGCTACGGCCAAATGTCACTCCACCAATTGCCTTCGCGAGTCGACTTGGTCATCGTTGATTCCGGACTCGCGGAGGTGGGTTATCAAACCAGCCTCGGCCAAGGCAATCGCGTTTGCGGTACGCGTCACACGAACTTTGATGCCGTTGGCTTCGCCGGGAACCTCCGCAATGAGGCTTGTGATTTCATCAAGGGTGAGCGGTACACGCGATTCTGGATTCGACGCATCGGTGATCACCCAGTACTGCTCACCGTCGATTCGAATGTCGACCACTTCTGGGATTTGGGGCTCGGTGGTTGGTGACGATTCCTCGGTGGGTTCGACGATCATCGAATCCGCATCGATGGCGACGCGATCCGGTGTCGCCTCATCGCGTACCTCAGTGGGCTCTTCCGGATCGCCACCTTGCTGAAAACCAAGCCCAAAGTCGACGAACTGACTCGCAACGGCAACCGCAACAACACCAATGGCAATCGGAACGCGTTTTCGCATGGCTTAGTTCTCTCGATTGAGGCGTGAATCGTTTGAGTCGACTGGGTTGGGTTCGAGGCTGAATGCCATCACGGGGGTCGGACTCGTTCCCAAGACCGTGTATTCGAATCGCGTTGTCGGCGCATCACGTCGCAGACGCCTGAGCGTTTCCGGGATCGCATCAACAAGCGGTTGATACACCCCGGCGACACTGCGAGGCGCGTAAGACACCATCACGACAACAAGCCCCTTGGGCTGCGGCAGTTTCTTGAAGGCTGCGAACAACTGATCAATCACCTCATCACGACGTGCCGCTTGCGCTGAAGCTTCCAAACGAAACGTTTCGGTTTGGTTGGGCGCCATTAATGAGATGTCATCACGATCACTTGCATGAATGGCCCAGACATCGGCCCGTTTGAGTAACTCGCCATGCGCGATCATGAATCGTAATACGGAAGCGGGATCGGATTGCGAAAGTTCCTCAGCCGATTGAATTGCCGCGTCGACGCTGCGCCGTTGATTGTCGCTGCCAAAGCCAAAAGTGTCGACATCGCCCGCATCGATGGCCAAGCTCTGACGCAGTCCATTGATCGCGCGGGTCATCGCGTCGGCATCCACAGCACGCTGAGCAATCGCAAGATCGCGCTGCGTTTGAGCGTCGCGTAGTTGCGTTCGTGATTGTTGCCGTGCCGTTGTTTGCTCTTGTGCTGTTTCGCGAACGTCCAAGAACTGTGCGAACACGATGATCAGCAACAGATCCAGCAACGGTGTGAGTTGAAATCGAGTTCGACGACCCATCAAAGGAACGCTAGCAACACTGTGGATGGCCGCACTGGTCATGAGTTAGGTCCGCCATCATCGGTTGTGGCATTCGCCCGTGACAATTCGCGTTTGGCGAGACCGGCAACCTCCCGGACGTGGGCTCGGTTTTCACTCAATCGTGCGAATCCCGGTTCAACCCAGCTATGCAGAAACATCAACAGCACCGCTGCGGCCAGTCCCGCAAACGTGCTCCAAATCGCATCACCAAATCGTGTGACAATGAGCGTCACCGAGGCGTCCGCATCGGCGGCAAGAGCAGCCCCGATGGCGAGAATCGTTCCCAACACGCCCGCCAGCGGGTAAGCCTCGATCATCGATGCGGCGACGTTCCAGACGGTTTCGAACCGCATCGATTGCAAGTAATCACGACGTTCATCAAGGATGCGAAGCCGATCCGCCAGCACACGTCGGTTGTCCGAGTCCGCATGTTCGGTGAGTACCTCGCGAATGTCGGCCAGAAACGCATCAATCTGATCCGACAAATGGACGTTCCAGTCCATTCGACTGCGATGGGGTAACGCATCGGTGAAGCGTTCCAAAAGCTGTGCGATTCGGCGACGGTCGCCTGCGGCCCATCGAGACAGAATCAGGAAGGTGAACAGATGGATGATCGCCGCGATCACAATCGCAAACGAGGAATACGACGAAATTATTTCCAGCATCGCAGATTGGATTGCGTTTGAACTCGACAGCCCGTTGCTCGATAGCGTATCGGAAACTGTTGCGTCAGTTGATGGGCTTCGACGGGCGAACCCTTTTTTCAAGTTGGTTCCATGAAAAACGATGCCATGATTGCGGTTCTGCTGGGATGCGTTATCGGTCCAATGAAATGCGTTGCCGGTCAAATGAACCAAATGAAGCGACCGGCCGAATGCCCGCGTTGCGATTGGCACGTGGTTGTCGCGTTCTCACTGTTTTTTCTGGTCACGCTTAGTTTGGGTTGCTCTCAGTCGACACCGGCAAGGTTCTCGGGTGAAACCGCGTCCGCACCCGCACCCGAAAGTGCACTCGAACCGGTGACTGTGTCGGCATCCGAATCAACGTCGACGACCCCGGACGTCGTCGCACCGCTGGAACCCGTCGAGTCAAACCAAAATGCCTCGGTTGCCAGAGCATCCCGACCAACTGCCCATGCGTCTGGTTCAGCCAACGGCAGTACGCGGATATTCAAGCAGGGATCTGGAAGTGCTTCCGTCGGCAAACGTTCCAAATCCAATAAGGGTGCCTCCGCTTCGATGGCGTGGTCGCATTCTTCGCCAGAATCGATGAGCGTCCCCGCGGAACCGATGTCCAATTTGGCGTCGGCGGATGAATCCTCAAGCGCATCATCTGAGATCACTGCCGGTTCAAGCGCTCCCGAGTCAACAACCAAAGCGGGCTATCGCACCGTTGATGTGTTTTACGCAACCGATCGAGCCGCCGATGCGTTGCCGCTGTCGGCTTATCAGCTTTCGGGACAAAAACGCGTGCTGGGCTATTTGGGTTTGGCAGCGATGATGACGGCCTTGTTCGGTGGTTTGGCGATGGTGACCAAGCGATGGATCACCGCACGTTTTAGCGCCGGTGTGCTGGCTTGTTTGGGTGCGGCTTCGGCGGGCGTTGCCATTCATGGTGATGTGCACATCGAAAAGCATGGCGTCGGATATGGGGCTGAACGTGGATCTTTGGTGCGTGGCCGCTGTCGAGTGACCGTGCCCGATGTTCATGTCCGCGGCAACATCGAACGTCCCAGTTTGATGAAGCTCGAGTGGTCCGAAGATCCGGAAAAGCATGTCGTGTTGACCGAGGTGACGGAGCTTTCTTCAGACGCGTTTGATGATCAGCTTCGCAATGCTCGCACAAGCGGCGATCGCAACGATGTGATGGTGTTCATTCATGGTTACAACGTCACCTTTGAATCAGCTGTGCACCGTACCGCTCAGATCGCGGTGGATCTGCCTTTTGCTGGTGTGCCGATTTGTTACTCATGGCCCAGCCAAGGCACATTGTTGGGGTATCCCGTTGATGAGAACAACGTTGCGTGGAGTGTTGCTCACCTGCGTGATTTCTTAACGGACCTACGACAGCAGCATGGCGATGCGGAGATCCACGTGGTTGCTCACAGCATGGGTAATCGAGCGATGACGGCAGCGCTTCAGCAGATGGCACTGCAGCCGCAAACTGAAAATCAGTTGAAGCCACTGGCATCCGTGGTGCTTGCGGCACCAGATGTGGATGCTGACTTGTTTCGTAAAGACCTCGCACCGGCGCTCGTCCAAGTTGCTGGGCAAGTCACCTTGTATGCTTCGTCCGATGATCAGGCGTTGATCGCATCGAAACAAGTCCATGGGTATCCACGTGCCGGTGAAAGTTGCCCACATTTGGTGGTCGTGCCTGGTGTGGAAACGATCGATGTGTCAGGAATTGATCTGAGCTTGCTCGGTCACAGCTATTACGGTGACAGTCGTTGGATGCTGCGAGATTTGCGTGAAGTGATCGCATCGCGATTGCCTGCCAGCGAGCGATCGGCGTTGGTACCTCGATCGCTCGCATCGATGGTGTATTACCAACTGTCCATGTCGCAGTTCGATATCGCCGAACGTGTTTCCGGACGATGATTGGGCTCGGCGCTTGCTGATGGACTGTGGCGTTGCATTTGTCGCGATGTACGGTCGAATGGGGCCTGTTAGGACCGAAAACGCGCTGGGTGACGGTCAAGCTCGGTGGACCGTTTTCCGATAGCATTTGGCGACATCACGTGGGACGGGGATGTTTTCCCGTCGATGCCAACACGGGCGTCGGTCATGAGTGATCGACGTACGGCCAAGCGAAACATACCCCAGTCACCTTGACGTTCGATGCTGCTGCAAGAACCCAATCCTTCGCCGTACGACCTCGAGTTTGCCCTCTTTGGGTTTCCCATTCGAATTAGCTGGACGTTTTGGCTGGGAGCGGTGGTCTTTGGGTACAGCCTGGCTGATGGACTGGATCGATTGGGAGGCGACGCAAGCCCCGGACGATTGCCGTTATTGCTGTTGTGGGCGATCGCGCTGCTGGTTTCGATTTTGATTCATGAGCTTGGTCATGCATTGGCGTTTCGTCAGAACGGAATCGAGTCGTCGATCGTTTTGTATCACTTCGGTGGATTGGCGATTCCACGTTCACATGGGTCAACGTTTGGATCGTCTTTCTCGAGTCCACGTTTATCCAACGCGTCGGATCTTTGGATTGCGCTGGCGGGTCCGCTGTTGCAGTTAGGGTCGGCGTTGGTCTTGGTGGCGTTGGTCAAAAGCATGGGCTATCGCATCCTTGCCTTTGAATTGATGCCCGGGCCGCTTTCACGATTGTCGGGCGTGGAAGATGGCAAGGCGTTTGACAGTTTTGGTTTGTTAGCGATGGTCACGTTTTACGTTTGGCCAAGCGTTTTGTGGGCGTTGCTCAACTTGGTTCCCGTCTTTCCGCTTGATGGCGGTCGTGTGATGCGATCGTTGGTGTTGATCTTTGGCGGAGCGCAAGAAACGTGGCTTTGGATCAGCTTGAGTATCGCTGCCGTGATGGATTATCTCGGCATGACCGGTGGTCAATTCTTCATTGGAATCTTGTTCTTGTCGTTGGCGATGGGGAACTATCAGATGCTGCAAGGTCCATCGCGTTTTTGATGCCTGGTTGTTCAAGCGTAGCTGGATGGTTGCGATCGCATCAACGCAACGTTGCGTTAACTTGCACGGCGCTGCAGCGCTTTGCGTTAACGCGTTGGCATGTCGTTGAAAAGGCATGACGCCGTAGCAAAATTTGTTGTCATTGCAACTGCTTTTTTAACGAAAAGATGTTGCGGAAATTGCAAATGCGCGTACAGTTACGCGCAGTATTAACGATTGGTGTTTGCGTTTCGAATGCGATGTAGGAACATCGCGAGATGTGGAACCGATCATGAACGGGTGCTGGACAGCCGTGGCCGGTGGCTTCCAAGACCGTGGCAAGCATTGAGGGAACTTGTTGCCTCTGACGTTTGGCATGGTGACTTCGAAGTCACAATGACTGTTCAGCCACTTCCTTTCTCGCGGAGGACAACGTGGCCAAAAAGAAAGCCAAGAAGAGCGTCAAAAAGACGGTCAAGAAGAAGGCAGCCAAGAAGAAGGCTGTGAAGAAGAAGGCAGTCAAGAAAAAGGCTGTGAAGAAGAAGGCCGCTAAGAAGAAAGCGACCAAGAAAAAGGCCGCCAAGAAGAAGGCGACCAAGAAGAAAGCCGCTAAAAAGAAAGCGACCAAGCGGAAGGCAGCCAAGCGGCGCTAGTGTCCGCCCGCCGGCTCTCACACGATGTGACATCGCATCGTGTTCTTACTGGCCCGGCCCCATGATTCTTGCAAAGCCACGTTTGCTCCGGTTGCCGGTCAACGTGGCTTTTTTTGTGTGATGCCGGCCCTGTTCTCTATCGCTGGGGTCGGGCTAACCGTTCACTGAAACCGCAGACTGCGATTGGAAATGACCGTTCCTAACGACCGCACAGATCGCTCGCATCTCAAGGCAGCCGACGGGTTTATCGACGATGAATATCCGCCTTTTGTCGCGGGCCATGATCATCAATTGCTCGGACATCCGACGGGTTTGTACACCCTTTTCTTTGCAGAGTTGTGGGAGCGTTTTAGCTACTACGGGATGCGCGCGCTTCTCGTGCTGTACATGATCAAGGGCTTTTTGAAGTACGGCGATTCTCAGGCATACACCGTTTACGGTGCTTACACAGCACTCGTCTACATGACACCGTTCGTGGGCGGAGTGCTGGCGGATCGATTAATCGGAAAACGTCGCGCGGTGATCATCGGTGGCGTGCTGATGGCGATGGGGCATTTGCTGATGATGATTGAATCAGCCTGGCCATTCTTTTTTGCACTTGCATTGCTGATCACTGGAAACGGTTTCTTCAAGCCGAATATTTCAACGATGGTCGGTACGCTGTATCCCAGTGGAAGCAGTAAACGGGATGCGGGATTCACGATTTTCTACATGGGAATCAATCTGGGTGCGGCGATGAGTCCGCTACTATGCGGCTATGTCGGTGAAGTGTGGGGTTGGCATTACGGATTCGGCTTGGCGACCATAGGCATGCTGATTGGGCTAGCTGTGTTTGTCATGCCTAATCTGGTGTCGCAGTGGTTGATTGGTGGTGGAGCGATTGTAACGGCGATCGGCTTGATTTTTTTGCGTCCTGATAACGTCTATGCAATTGGAGTGAACATTCTGGTTGCAGCTGCATTAGCTGCCGCGGGCGTGATTGCGTGTTTGGCGTTGGGACGAGGAGGGTTGCCCAACAACGTGGGTCGAGCACCGAAAGCAACGCTAACACCGAAACGCATGGCCGTGGTCTATGGCGGGATCGTGTTGGTAGTTCCGGTTTTTGCGCTGCTTGTATCGGGCTTGGCTCCATTCACGACCAATGGTGAATCACTGCAGTTGATTCCCGCAACCACGATCCAGTCCATTGCCGATAGCGGTCGGCTCGGGGCGCTGGCATCAGTGATGGTTCAGGAAATCAGCAAACCGGCAGGCTTGGTGTTGACGATTATCGGTGTCGTCTCGTTCGGCTATCTCATCCGGGAAACGTTTCGTTTAGATCTCATCTGGCGTCACCGCATGTTCGTTGCACTGACCCTGATCTTTTTCCAAATGCTGTTCTTCGCGTTTTTCGAACAAGCCGGTAGCAGCATCAGCAATTTCACCGACCGCAACGTTGATCGCATCAATGTGGGGAATGGTGTTACCGATTCCATGATCGGACAGACGCTTCAATTGCAACCCACACAGGCACAGTTGGGATACGTTCGCGGCGATTTCGGGGTTTTCTCGATGTCCGACTTGATGGAGCTGCGCGAAGCCAACAAAGACAATCCCGAATTTCTTATTCCATGGCCGATCACGAATGACCATGTTGGCATGCGGTTGGCGAGCCGAAATGATGAGCTGGCGACAAGCAGTTTTCAGGCACTTAATGCCATCTTTATTTTGTTATTAGGGCTTCCTTTTGCCTATCTTTGGAGTCGCCTGGGCGAGTTCGACCGTGATCCAAGTTCGCCGATCAAATTTGCATTGGGCTTGATTCAGCTGGGGTTAGGTTTCGGAGCCCTATGGATGGGGTCTGAGTTCGCTAGTGATCGAGGCATGGTACCAGTGATTTGGCTTGTCTTAGGTTATCTCTTGCACACTACAGGCGAGCTTTGCCTGAGCCCGGTTGGATTGTCCGTCATGACCAAATTAAGTCCCAAACATCTCATGAGTACAGTCATGGGCGGATGGTTTTTAGCGACTGCATTTAGTCAGTATTTGGCTGCCATCATTTCGCAGTTTACTGGCGTAACCAGTGAAGGTGGCGAGGAATTACGGATCCCCGCACCATCGGAAACCGTCAGCATTTACGGCGACGTGTTCTTCAATATTGCAGTCGCGGCGATTTTATCTGGGATGGCATGTGCGGCACTGGCACCATTGTTGAAAAGTTGGATTCGCGCTGACGTTATTAACGACGCCGAGTAGCAGCGGGTCCTATTCCTCTAACGTTGGAATGAGAGACCCGACGCTATCGCGTTCGGCTCAACCGTTTGTGGATTGTTCATGGTCGGCCATCAGCTCCGCCTGATGGAGATCGCTTTAACGACGATCAGCTCGTGACAACAGCCGCTTGGTAACCCACGCCTTGGGTGGATCAGCTCGTTACGCTTCCGCAATCAGGACAATCGGCAGCTGAATTGATCTGCGATCGACTTCGTTTGGAATCGGGTCCCAGTGGCGGAAGCTGAGCCAACGCATTGGCTCGTCGTTGTACGCCAAAACACACCGGCGACGTTGCAGTAGACTATCGTGCGGTTGCCATCAGCGCGATTGTCCCCGAAACACATTCAAACCATCCCTGCATCATCATGCCAGTTCCTTCCTCTGCCATCTCACGACGTCGTTTTCAGACCGCTTCGGCCACGGCGATTGCTCTTTCCACTGCGACCGCGTCAGCGGCGACATCCACCCAAGAACGACCGACTCGGTTGGGCTTCATTGGTGTGGCGACTCGTGGACGACAATTGATGCAAGCGTTCGCGACGCACGAAGATTGCCGGACCGTTGCATTGTGTGATGTGGATTCCCAAGCATTGACGAAGGCGGCCGCTGACGTTCCCAACGACACGTTTCAGACCGGCGATTTTCGTGAGTTGATCGACCGCGACGACGTGGACGCGGTCGTGATCGCGACGCCGGATCATTGGCACGCAATCCAAATGATTCAGTCCTGTGCCGCTGGCAAAGATGTTTATGTTGAAAAGCCGCTTTCGAAAACGATTCATGAAGGACGCGCGATGGTCAATGCGGCACGCAAATACGATCGTGTCGTTCAAGTTGGCACGCACCGCCGCAGCAGCCCGCTGTATCAAGACCTGTCGGCCCGCGTGCGCGATGGGTTGCTTGGGAAGGTTTGTGTTTCTCGTGCCTATCGACTCAGCAACATGGCACCGACGGGAATCGGAACGCGAACGTCACAGTCACCGCCATCGCATTTGGACTGGGACATGTGGCTGGGTCCGCGAAGTGCGCAGCCCTATCAGGACAACATCGCTCCGTATAAGTTCCGCTGGTGGCAGGATTACAGTTCGCAAATGGGCAACTGGGGTGTGCACTACCTCGATGCGATTCGTTGGTGTTTGGGCGAAGAGGCACCGACGAGCGTTTGCGCGATGGGTGGCCGATTTGGCGTCGACGATGACCGCACGATCCCTGACACGATGGAGGTCACCTTCCAGTTTGGCTCGGGCAAGCTAGCGATATTTGGTCAGTACGAAACCAGCATGAATCCAACGCTTGCCAATGGCGAGATTGAATTGCGCGGCACCGATGGGACGGCATACGTTTCTGAACGCGAATATGAGATCATCCCCGAACGACGCGGCCAATTCTCCAAGCGGAATGACTTCACCAAGCCTGAAAAGGGTTCTGAGAAATCAAACAACCGCGTGCTCACGGCAGCTCACGCTCGCAACTTTCTCGATTGCATCGTTTCGCGACAGCGACCTGTTGCCGCTCTCGAAATCGGTCATCGCAGCACAAGTTTGTGTCACCGGGCCAACAGCTCGATGGCCGTGGGGCGGCGGGTGCACTGGGATGCCGCCACGGAGCAATTCATCGACGATGATGAAGCCAAT
>JBCCJB010000064.1:0-14572 GCA_039028015.1 Planctomycetota bacterium | reverse complement strand
GGAGGTGCTCACAAGCGATCAACTCAAACGCCGCGAGTCCGCGTTTTGGAGCAGCCAAACGCCGGTTGGGATTATCTTTTCAATTGGCGTGGTGATGGGCTTCGCCGTTGGTGTGATCATCTGCTACCAAATTCTGTTTACCAGTTTGCAAGATGCCATGTCGGAATTCGCAACGCTGAAAGCGATGGGCTATCCGAATCGATTTTTTATCTCGCTTGTGGTTCGTCAATCACTCTACTTGTCGTTATTCGGATTCATCCCCGCGGTAGTGATCTCGTACGGATTGTTTGGTTACCTCGAGTGGCTATCGGGTTTACCGATGCGGCTGACATTGGGCCGGATGGCGTCGGTCTTGGGATTAACCTCCGCCATGTGTTTGGTGAGCGGATTACTCGCCATGCGAAAACTACTGCACGCCGACCCGGCTAGTTTGTTTTAACAGCGACACCCATCGTCCATTCGAACTCTCACGGGACCGCTGGCGATCGCATCGACGAGGGTTTGACGATCCATATTTGGTCATCTTTTAAGAAAATAGCATCGTAACAGACGACGCAGATCGGTTTAGCTAGCGACTGCAGGGTCGGGACAGTCAGCAATCAGCGCTGCAAGTATCTCTAAACTGTCGACTAGTCGCGGTCCTGGACGGCTGAAGTAAGCCGAGCCATCGACAACGTGAACTTGGTCATGCTGCACGCAACTAAGCGAGTGCCAACCAGGATACGATTCCAGGATCGGCAGATCTAAGCGAGCTCGTTCGGGCGCGAAGCCGCAACACGCGATGACCAACAGTTCGGGATCCGCCGCGACGATCTTCTCCCAGGGCACCGTGGTTGATCGCTGCCCCGCGACGCCAATGACTTCACGTCCGCCTGCCATCTCGACCAACTCTGGACTCCAGTGTCCAGCACTAAACGGCGGGTCGATCCATTCCAACAGCATCACCCGAGGTCGGTAGGATGATCGTTTGGCGGACTGAACAACTGACTGAACCCGAGATTTCAAACCCGCGATAACCTCACGGGCTTGATCATTCATCTGGGCCGCGGCTCCGACCGCAGCGATGCAGTCGAAGACCTCTTCCAAGCAAGTTGGTTCCAGATTGATCACTTGGGGCGATCCCGGCAGCAAACATGCCGCTTCGTTGACTTCGTGCTCGGCGACGGCACAGACATCGCACAAGGCTTGTGTGACGATCAGGTCGGGTTCGAGCTGCCGCAATTGATCCATGTTGAGCGAGTACAACGCCTTTTCAGTTTTGAGGCGTTCGCGGACGAGCGAATCGATTTCGCGGCTAGAGGCATCGTGCGGAATCAGCGTACGCGTCACAGCTGGCAACGACTGCACGCCAGCGGGAAAATCACACTCGTGCGTCACGCCGACCAACTGGTCACGCAATCCTATGGAGCAGATGATCTCGGTCGCACTGGGTAATAGGGAAACAATTCGCATCAGCTAATTCGCTTCACGTTCAATCCGCGACCTGATTTTCGATTCACTTCGGCAGCGTTTGATTACCGCTTCACGCGAGCATTGCCTTCCCAGATGCTCCACACTTGATCTTCGTCAGCCGGCTGACCGTAGTCGGTTAGCATCGTGGCTGCCAAGGCGCCGGTTGCCCAGCCGAAATGCGTGCTCTTTTCGGCGTCCCAGCCTTTCAGCACACCATACAACAAGCCACCGACAAATCCGTCGCCGCCACCGATACGATCGAGCACACCAATTTCGCGTGGTTCCACCACGGTAAAGTCATCGCCATGCGAAACAATCGCACCCCAGTGATGCAGATTGGCTGACTCCACTTCGCGAAGCGTGGTTGCAAAGAGTGTCGCGCCCGAGAACTCGGTTTTGACGCGGCCAATCATCTCCTTGAATCCATTGATCTTGTCCGCGATGCCTTTTCCGCCTGCGTCCGGACCTTTGATGCCAAGACAGAGTTGAAAGTCTTCTTCATTGCCGATCAACACATCTGACAAGCTGGCGATCTCGTGGAACGCGTCCGCAAGCTCTTTTTCGCGACCCTTCCAGAACGAGGCGCGATGATTCAGGTCGAATGAGATCCGTGAACCGTGTTTTTTGGCTGCGCGAGCGATCTCGAGACAGAACTCACTGGTGTCTTCAGATAAAGCCGCAATCAATCCGGACAAGTGAACGATCTTGGCTCCGTCCTCTCCAAAGATGCGTTCGAGATCAAAATCTTTCACGTTCAATTGGCGTCCAACCTCGCCGGCACGATCGTTCTGAACGCGTGGACCGCGCGATCCCCAGCCGCTGTCGGCCATGTTGATTTGGTGCCGAACGCCCCAGGGTGTGTCTTGCGAGAATTCGGGGCCTTCGAAGTCCATGTGACGTCGGCCCAGATCATCTTTAATGAATCTCGCGACGGGACTGTCTTTGACAAATGCCGTTAACACTTTGACGGGCAAACCCAAAAAAGATGAGACACTGCCGACGTTGGTCTCGGCACTCGTGGCGTGCATCTTAAAGGTGTCACTGCTATGGAATGGCTGATGATCAAGCGGTGTCAAACGTGTGCCCATGCTGGTGGGCGTGATCATGGCGTACTTAGCATCGTCACGGAGTGAAATCATGTTCAATGTTGGTCAATTGAGGGGATGAATAGAGTCGGTAACTGAGTTCGAAATGGCTTAGATGGTTACCGATGCGAAGCCGCCATCGACGGCGATGTTTTGGCCAGTCACAAAGGACGCAGCGCGACGTGACGCAAGCCATGTCACAGCGCCCGCCAATTCTTCGGGTCGACCAAATCGTGCCATTGGTGTGTGGCCGATAATTTGCCCGCCGCGCTCCGTGTACGAACCGTCATCGTTGTACAAGAGCTTGCGATTTTGCTCGGCGGGAAAGAATCCGGGACTGATTGCATTGACTCGAACACCCGTCGTCGCCCATTCACGCGCCAACCACAGTGTCAAGTTGATCACGGCAGCTTTTGCCGCTGAGTATGCCACCACGCGCGACAAAGGGATGATGCCCGACATCGATGCAATGTTGATGATGCTGCCCACACCGGCATCAATCATGGCGGGTGCAAAGACTTGGCTGGGTAACAGGGCACCGCCAACCAGATTCAGATCAAAGACCGATCGCCAAGCGTCGGTGGGTAAGCCACAGAAGTCACCACCCGGTGGAATCGTTGCATCGGGATGATTCCCACCCGCGGCATTGACCAGCACTGTCGGCGTTGCGGCCCACTGGCAAATGGCTTCACGGGCGTCTTGCAACGACTCGATACGAAGGCCATCGGCGGTAAAGAACTTGGCATCGCCGCCACGCTTCATAATCGCATCGACGCGACCTTGACCGCGTTCAGCGTTGCGTCCCACGATGGCGACACGAGCACCCGCACCCGCAAGTGCCTCAGCCATGCCGCCGCCAAGTTCACCTGTTCCGCCGATCACAACGGCAACGTCTTTGTTTAAATTGAATAGTTCATTCATGGTGGGCGTAATGTAATCAGCCGTATGCATCGTGCCCAGATGATGGGCGACGACATCTTCGTGATTGCAAAACGCACTCGCACATTTGGTCGTCGCCCTTAACGCGATGTTGTATGAAACGAATGCGCGTTCTTATTCCGGCCGCGTGATTCAAGCCGTCTCGCTCAAAACAAGTTCGACTGGACAATGGTCTGAACCCAGAATCTCCGGCCGAATGCGGGCGTCGTGCACATGAGTCCAGAATCGCTTGGCGACCCAGAAATAATCGAGTCTCCAACCCACGTTCCGTTTGCGAGCACCCGCTCGATAAGACCACCAGGAATAGTGCCCGCCACCGGTCTCAAATTCTCGGAACGAATCGACGAAGCCGGCCGATTGGAGTCGATCTAAACCGGCACGTTCTTGATCGGTAAACCCCGCATTCTTTCGATTGGATTTTGGGTTCGCCAAATCGATCTCGTGATGCGAACAGTTGAGGTCACCACAAATGATGACTGGCTTGCGTCGATTGAGTTTCCGTACGAAAGCCAGGAAGTCCGCATCCCATCGCTGACGATAATCCAATCGAGCAAGTTCGCGTTGCGAATTCGGTGTGTACACATTGACCAGATGAAAACGATCAAAGGTAGCGGTCGTCACACGTCCTTCCTGATCGTGCTCTTCAATATCCAAACCCAGTCGCGTTTGCTTGAACGGTCGTCGACTCCAGATTGACGTACCAGAGTAACCGCGCCGGGTCGCACAATTCCAAACCCGTTGGTAATCCAGATCATCAGCCCATTGGTCGGGCACCTGATCGGGTTCGGCCTTCGTTTCTTGCAAGCAGATGACATCAGGCATCTCGGACTCAACGTAATCACGAAACCCCTTGTCCATGGCAGCGCGAATGCCGTTGACGTTCCAGCTAGCCAGTTTCAAATCTAATCCTTTTTGAGTTTGAACGCATTGTTGGTGGCGACGTTCACGTTGCGAGTCGTATGTCCTGCTGCAATGGCATTGCCTACGATGTCATTCGACGGCGACGTGATACGGCTGCCACTGTAATACCACCGAGTGTCAACCAAGCCGCCGGTTCTGGAATGGCAACGGCGATGACATTGAAGCTGATCGGGATCGACACAAACCCATTGGCGACACTTGGGCTGTTGCTGGAAATCAGAATCTCGCCTTCGCGCGATCCAATTTGCGATGTGTCCAGCCGTACTAAGGATTCAAAGCCACCTCCCAATGCCAAATCGATGCCGCTGTCACTGCCGATCAAATCGCCGGTCGTGAGAAGTTGAAACTCGAGCTCATCGGCACCGATAGCGACCGAGACATCCGCCCCATTTTCAATCAGCACCGAGAGATCAAAGATCTCATCCAACAGCAACGTTTGTGGCGGAATGTTGGTTACCATCGCATCCAGCACCGCAGGGATTTGGAAATCCGTGATCACGGGCAAGTGATCGCTGGCCGCTTCCAACGCATCAAGAACCTCATCCGTCGTAAAAGACGTCAGGCCATCAATCTGAATCGTGTTGCCATCATTGATCTCGGTGTTGGGCGTCGACCCATTATTACCGAACGCTCGAAGCGAATCGTCGATCGATGCCACACCCTCGCCATCAAGTAGCTCGTCACTTTGCAGGATGAAGTCAAACCGGTCATCGATGCCGCCGCCGACTAATGATCCGCCCTGACCGGTTGGACTTTGCGTGAGTTGCGAAGCGAGATCCACGCCAAAGGGTGAGTTGGGAACACCAAAACTGAAGATTTGGAAATCGACTTGCTCACCATTGGGAAATAGCGGATCGAGAACACGGCCGTTGCCGTCGGCTGACAAAATTTGCAGCGCCGACTGACCGCCAAACTCGCCGATGCCAGAGGATTCAAAATTGGAATCCACATTCAAATCGCCCGCGACAATCACATTGCGATTTCCCAAGCCATTTTGATCGATGTACCGCCTGATCTCGCGTGCTTCCGTCTCGCGGCCTGCCAAGTCTTCTTGATCGTCGTTGGCCTCGAAATGCGAGTTGAAGATGTAAAGGTCGGCATCGGCACCGTAGCCGACCGGTCGAAATTGGTGCAGCAGCGTTTCGCGAGGCTGTGAAATCAGTCCGCCGGATAAATCCCCAAACGACGTTTCACTGATGAGCTGGACCGTATCGGTCCGGTACACCACGCTCTGCCGAATCTCACCACTGGTTGGTGTTCCGGTACCAGGACCACTGGTTGTGTTGCCGACCCGAAAACCTCTCGCATAGGTGATTCCTTGACCGAAGTAGATTTGATTCAAGCGATTAACCAAATCTTGTGTGGTTGTGCGGGGCTGTTGCTGTTCCTGCAGCAGAATGATGTCCGCAGGCCTTGCGATGCCGTTGACACTCTCTTCTCCGATGGCCTCCAGAACGACGTCGACTTCGGGGCGTGCCCGACGGACAGGCGACGCACCAACCTCGGTTCCAAACGTGTTCGTGTTGTAAGTGACGATGCGAAGCTGACTTTGCGCGGGTGATGCATTGAGGAAGAACAGCATCACGGTCACGGCAGCCAAGAATCGAAGTCGATGTGGAACCAGTGAGCTCATTTCGTCGTGCTGTCGCGTACGAAGTCGGGGCAGATCCTTGCCTTGATGTTAACTCGAAAACGCATGTTTGTCTGACATTCCCCGCCAGGTCGACCTTCGACATCGTGGCATCATCGACTAAACTCGCGTGAGGTGAGGCGCGTCGTTGCGATGACGCTCATCTTTTCAGAATTTCATTTTTAAGGACGTGTTCGATGGCCGCCGTTGGCAGCCACGTCGCGCTGAAACGTTATGGCTCACGGTAAATCTCAGCCTGCATCGATGGGTCCGCCTCGCGACATGTCGCCCGCCGCGGTCGCGTCGCGACTGAAGAGTTCGCTCCTGCAGGAGAAAAAAGAGCTTGAGGTCGATAAGATCTTTCGAGCTCTTGTCAAACTCGAGGGCTCCGACTTACACATGAAAGTCGGTCAGCCCCCGATGGTGCGAGTCGGCGGCGAATTGAAACCGCTCAACCGTGGACCCATTGATGCCGAAGAAATGGTGCGGCTGCTGCTGCCGATGATGGATGATCGGAACCTGATCATCTTTGAGGAAGAGGGTGGCGCTGACTTCTCGTATCAGTGTGAAGTCGACGGCACGCGTTGGCGGTTTCGGATCAACATGCTCAAGTCGTTGGGCAATATCGGATTGGTCGCCCGGCGAATCAGCAATTTCATTCCAGACTTTCGTGGCCTTTACCTGCCCGACTCAATCGAAAATCTGTGTCACTACGAACAGGGCATGGTCTTATTGGCTGGTGTGACTGGGTCGGGAAAATCGACCACGATCGGTTCGATGCTCAACTACATCAACAGCATCTATCGCAAACACATTTTGACGCTTGAAGATCCGATCGAATTCATCTTCACCGAAGACAAATCGCTAATTAACCAACGGGAAATTGGACAGGACGTCGTCGATTTCAGTGTCGGTATGAAGCATGCGGTGCGGGAAGATCCGGACATCATCTTGGTCGGCGAACTTCGCGATGAAGAAACTTTCATGACGGCCATCCATGCCGCCGAAACTGGTCACCTCGTCTTCGGCACGATTCACGCCGCCAGCGCGTCGACGACGATTGGTCGGATCTTGGACTTGTTTCCTGAGGAGATGCACAACGCGATTCGTTCGGCGATTGCTTTCAACATGAAGGGCATTGTTGCCCAGAAACTTCTCAAGAGCATCCGGCCTGGTGTCTCGCGTGTGCCGACCTGTGAGGTGATGACGTTTTCACCGATGATTCGCAAGCTGGTACTTGAGGGACACGACAATAAGTTGCCTGATGCCATCCGGATTGGCGAAGAGGATGGCATGCAAGATTTTACGATGAGTCTGAAACAACTGATCGATGATGATTTGATCGATCGTCCGACCGCGTTCGCTGTCGCACCCAACAAGGACGCACTCAAAATGGCCCTTAAGGGCATCGACGTCAAAGCTCCAGGGATTCTCTAACCATGGCGGCGGAGACCGACGAAGTTCAGCTCTGGCAGACCGTCAGCCCGGTTGAATTCAAACCAAAGCTGGGTTCGTCCAACGATGAACAAGCGCTGCTGATCAGTGTTCGCCAAGGCGCTGGATTTCCAATTGCGGGTGGTCAAATCGCACACGCGATCACGTCCCGCGCCACGCACGTGTTGCTGGATTTTTCTGCTCAGGCGACTCAAATCCGCTATCAGATCGATGGTGCCTGGGAGCAGTTACCGGCGCTGGATCGCGAAGCCGGCGATGCGATGCTCTATGCCGTGAAACAACTGTGCCAGATGAATCCGGCCGATCGACGCAGCGCTCAAAAAGGCCAAGTCCAACTCAAGTTTGGCAAGTCGAAATTCATGCTGCAGGTTCAATCACAAGGCGTGCCGACGGGTGAACGCGTCATTTGTCGATTGGAACCCGAGGAACTGCCATTCAAGAGACTGGCTGACCTCGGCATGCGGGACAAAATGATCGAACAGTTCAAAGCACTGCTCGATTCCGGTGGCAACACCGTGTTGATTTCCGCCACCAAAGGCGAAGGTCTGACCACCTTGTGGAACGTATCGATCCATGCCGCAGATCGATTGATTCGCGATTTTCAATCGTTCGAGGCGGAAGAAAAGCCCGAGCCGGAGATCATCAATATCACACCGAATTTCTTTGGTGCTGAAACCGGCAAAACCGAGCTTGAAGTCGTCCAGCGAATGATCCTGCGCGAACCGGACGTGCTGATGTTTCCGAATCCACCTCATTCGGAAAGCCTGAAAACGTGCTTGGATCAGGTTGTTGCTGCGGACAAGCAAGTCATGCATCGATTGGCTGCCGACAGTGCGATGTCAGCATTGGTTAGTGTGTTGGCTCAGTATCCAGACTGCCGTGTCTTGTTGGCACAAACGATTGGCGCGGTGGTGCATGGTCGCTTGGTGCGACGTTTGTGCGACCAGTGCAAAGTGGGTTTTGAGCCGCCACCACAGCTTCTGAAGCAACTTGGTATCCCGCCTGGGCGTGTGCCGATGCTGTATCAGCCCTTCATACCGCCACCTCCTGAACAGCAGGTCGATGAGCAGGGCCGGCCGGCACCGATTGAACCGTGTGAGCAATGCGGTGGTCGCGGTTATTACGGCCGCGTCGGTGTATTTGAGCTGCTGCGTCCCGGTGATCAGCTCAAAAATGCCCTGACTCAGTCACAGGATGTCGGACAGCTCACCGCAATTGCGAAGTCTGAGGGTCATCGCACCCTTCAAGCTGAAGCGGTGTTAACGCTCGCCCGAGGTTTGACCAGCCTGGACGAATTGAAGCGATTGTTTGCCAAACGGTAACGCCGCCGGTTGAAACGCCATGAACGCCGCCGACCCACGCCGCCGGATCGCTATTGTTGGTGGGGGACTATCCGGTTTGGCCACCGCCGCTCATTGCAAGCAACTGGGCGCCGACGTGACGGTGTTGGAAGCCAGCGGTCGCGTTGGTGGTGTGATTCATTCGGAACAAGTCGATGTGCCGGAGATTGGATCGTTCGTGATTGATCACGGAGCCGACATGTTTGCCACCAATCCACCTGCTGCGATGCAGTTGTGTGAGTTGTTGGGTGTGCAATCGTTGTTGCAAACGCCCAAGCATAAAGGTCGCGGTGCCATGATTGCGAAAGGAGATCGGTTGGTGCCGATTCCAGAAGGATTCGTGTTGATGCGCGCGACCAAGATCACGTCGATGCTCACCACGCCGCTGTTGTCACCGACCGCGAAGCTTCGTCTTCTGGCCGAACAGTTTGTTCCTCGTCGGAGCGATGCCGTCACTGATGAGAGCGTCGGTGAGTTTGTGCGTCGCC
Source organism: Planctomycetota bacterium (assembly GCA_039028015.1). GTDB lineage: Bacteria > Planctomycetota > Planctomycetia > Pirellulales > Pirellulaceae > Rhodopirellula. The sequence goes on along the minus strand of JBCCJB010000064.1, from coordinate 5,262 downwards.
GGATGGGCTCATCGATGCTGAACTCAATCGTCGCACCACTGGTCGCGGGTATTTACACCGCCGATGTGGACAAGTTGTCGATGGCAGCCACCATGAAGCCTATTTGGGAAATGGAATCCCAACATGGCTCGCTCATGTCGGCCACGCGAGCCCGTCAGCGAACCGGCCAAGACAGTCTTGAGAACGCAAGCAGTGGTGCCCGCTACGAGCAATTTCGAGCCTTTCCCGGTGGCATGGCCCAGTGGATGCGGCATCTGACCGACTTCATCGGTGCTGAAGCAATTGAGCTTGAATCACCAGTCACGTCGATCGCGGTGGAAGATCAAAGCGTGCGTGTTTGCGTTGCGGGTCAGTGGCGCGAATTTGATGAGCTTGTGTTGGCCACGCCAGCCAATGCCACGATCAAGTTATTCGGTGCGATGGATGCACCCGAGCATGCTAGCGCCATCCGCACGATCGTTGAGCAGCTCGAAGCGATTCCGCTCGCGTCCACGGCAATCATTGTGTTGGGAATCGATCGCCGCGCTATCAGCAGGTTGCCCGAGACGTTTGGTTTTGTGGTACCGCCCAAGGAATGCCGTCGCATTTTGGCGGGCAGTTTCGCGAGCTCCAAGTTTGATGGCCGAGCCCCCGAAACCCACGTGATCATCCGCGCGTTTGTTGGCGGCGTCTTGCAATCGGAGATCTTGAAACGAACAGATGCTCAACTGGTTGACCTGGTGCGTGCGGACTTGGTCGATTTGATTGGCTTGGACACCGATTCGCCACTGGAGCAGATCGCTCCGGTGATCAAAGTCATCCGCTGGAATGATGCCATGCCCCAGTATGAAGTCGGTCATCTTGATCGAGTCAAAACGATCACGTCCGCCCTCAACACCATTCCCAACATTCACCTTGCCGGCAACAGTCTCAACGGCGTCGGCATCGCCCCCCTAATCGCCAACGCCGAGCGTCTCGCGAAAAAACTAACGCGGGCTCCGCAAACGAGCCAACCGGATTCCAACGAGCGTCAATGAGCCACGCAAAATCGAAATGCCTTTGTTCCTGTCTTTCTGTGCCGGTGACGCTCAAACCAAAATAGAGAGAATGTCTCTGGCGTTGCAGGACTTTTCGTGATTTCTGATCACTGTTAACCTCCGCCCCAGCATGGCTGACAGCAGACATTTTTTTGGCGATTGCTGGCACGCGAAACCGATCCGGATGGGTGGCCGAGTGGTCGAAGGCACTAGTCTTGAAAACTAGCGTAGGGGAGACTCTACCGTGGGTTCGAATCCCACCCCATCCGCTCCTGACCGCGTATTCTTGGCGATGAGTCAGCCGGCGAGCGTGGCGACCACGATCGCAACCGCGAGTTAACCTTCGAAATTCGTTTTGCGGAGGGTTATCGTCTATACTCGCGTTGAGCTGCCCGCCCCCGAATCCCACCTCACACCGACATGTTCGTGATCGCTTTGATCCCGCGTGCCGATCTGGATGCATGCCTTCGACGCGGAAGTCATGCGTTCTGCTGCTTCGCCTTACTGGTTTGGGTAGCTGCGAATTTGATTGTCTCAACCCAGGGAGCAAGCATCGATTTCACTCGCGATGTTTATCTCGTGATGCAGCGATCGTGCTTTGAATGCCATGGGTCCGATCGTCAAGAAGCCGGGCTGCGACTGGATGATGCATGGGAGCTTCGAGAGTCGGGCATTGTCGAAGCGGGTGACGCCGAAAACAGTGAATTGATCCGTCGCATCACGCTTCCGAAGAATCATGAGGAAGTGATGCCAGTCGTGGGCGAGCCGCTCAGTGCGGCCGAGGTCGCCGCGATGACGCGTTGGATTAATGATGGCGCAGTGTGGCCGGATGATTTTGAGCCACCGACGCATTGGGCGTACGTTGCACCGTTATGGCCAAACCCGCCCGAAGTCTCCAACGATGCCTGGGTTCGCAATTCAATCGATCGATTCGTGATGGCAAAGTTGGATTCGATCGGTTGGCAGCCCTCCGAACCGGCGGACCCAGCGGTCTTACTGAGACGCGTTCATTTGGACCTGATCGGATTGCCGCCCACGCTTGACGAGGTTCTCGAATTTGAGCGTGACACCTCAGACGCAGCTTATGAATCGGTCGTCGATGAGTTGATGTCCCGACGCCAGTTTGGCGAGCGTTGGGCGCGTCCTTGGCTGGATTTGGCACGCTATGCTGATTCGCATGGCTTCCAACGCGATGACTTTCGGGACTTGTGGGCATTTCGTGATTGGGTCATCCAAGCATTTAACGATGACATGCCCTTTGATCAGTTCACCATTGAGCAACTCGCCGGTGATCTTCTGCCGGGCGCGACCGCATCGCAGCGCGTCGCGACCGGATTTCATCGTTGCGCACCAACCAACGTTGAGGCGGGATCATTGCCCGAAGAAACGCGAACCGAACAAGTCATCGATCGCGTCAACACGACCGCATCGGTGTGGCTGGGTTCGACGCTGGAATGCGCACAATGCCATGACCACAAGTACGATCCCTTCACCGCGCGGGACTACTACAACTTCTATGCGTTCTTTAACAACACGCAGCTCGAAGCGGAGCTGACAAACCCAAAGAAGCCGTCGTCGATTGGATTCGTTGGCCCGTCGATGAATTTGCCCAATGAAAAACGCGATCAACAACGCGACGCACTGAGGGATCAACGCAGGCAAACGGTCACGGCACTCAATCAACGACGCGAGGAATTGCGTCAGCAACAAACCGTGTGGCTTGGCGAGCTACGACAACGGATCGCCAATGAGCCAAAGTCGTATCCCATCACCATCCGCAACTTTGCGTCGTTGGCGAAAGCGGATTCACATGAAATTCTTGATGATGGATCGGTTTTGTTGACTGGAGCGAAGCCTCCTGGCCGCGACACATACGAGATAACGGCCAACGTCCCCGCGCAGGAATCGATCACGGCGTTGCGACTGGATATTTTGACCGATCCATCGCTTCCAGGGTCAGGTCCTGGACGCGGCAACGCCAAACGGCCCAACTTTGTCCTTCATGAGTTTGAAGCCAAGCAAGTTGACGCTGACGGCAAGTCAGCACCACTTTCGTTCACAGCAGCGAGTGCTGATTTTTCACAAACCAGCTATGACGTCGCAGGCGCAATTGATGGTGATGCAAAGACCGCTTGGGCGATCGCGCCACAGTTCTTTCGTGCGCATCACGCCATCTTTGTTCTCGACAAGCCGCTAGAAGCTGCCAAAGACACGAAGCTCCAGGTCACGCTGCGGCAAAATTTTGGCGGAGCTCGGACGATCGGTCGGTTCCGGTTATCCGCCCTTACCGGTGACACCGGTGCTGAGACGATCCCAGCAAACATCGCCAAGATTGCCGCTCAATCTCCTGAAGATTGGTCGAGCAAACAACAATCCATCATGCTGGACCACCAAGTCGCGATGGACCACACATCGCGATCGCTTCAAAAACAAATTGATGCGCTCGATCAGCAAGTCAAGTCGCTTGCACCTGAAACCACACAGGTGATGGTCGAACTCGACCAACCTCGAGACTCGTTTATGATGCAGCGGGGCGACTACCGCTCGCCGGGTGATCCGGTTCAGCCCGCCACGCCAGACTGGCTTCACCCTTTGAGATCGATCCAGGGGCCGACACCAAACCGCCTCGATTTGGCTCATTGGTTAGTTGACCCCAATAACCCTTTGGTCGCTCGCGTGACGGTCAATCGCTTTTGGATGGCACTTTTCGGTGAAGGTCTGGTGCGGACACCCGAGGATTTTGGGATTAAGGGTGATCGGCCAACGCACCCTGAATTGCTCGATTGGTTAGCCCTTGAGTTTGTCGATCGTGGTTGGTCGATCAAACAATTACTCAAAACCATCGTCCTATCGTCAACCTATCGGCAATCGTCAGCGCTCAGCCCGGAGCATTTGGCATCGGATGATCAGAACCGCACGCTGTCGCGCGGACCACGGATGCGGTTGGATGCGGAAATGATTCGCGACAACGCCCTCGCGATTGCCGAATTGCTTTCGTCGAAATCGTTTGGTCCGCCCATTAAGCCTTATCAACCTGATGGCTTGTGGCGCAAGGTCGGTGGCCAACGTTACCCGTACGTCATCAGTCCGGGTGAAGATCGATACCGGCGTGGCGTTTATGTGGTCATCAAGCGGGGTTCGCCTTATCCGTCGCTGATTAATTTTGATGCCAGTTCGCGTTTGGCGTGCACGGTTCAACGATCGCGAAGCAACACGCCGCTGCAGGCGCTCACGTTGCTCAACGATCCAGTTTACGTCGAGGCAACCAAAGCGGTCGCGTGTCGCGCCGCATCGACGGCACAGCATCAATCGGATCGTTCGATAATCGTTGATGAATTTCGCCGGGCGGTTGCGCGAGCTCCTGATGCCGACGAGATCATCGCGTTAGAGAATCTGCTGGCAGATCAAATTAACACGCCGGAAGCGTCACCCGGACAGGCTGAACAATTGGCACGCGATGTCGCTTTGCCGACGGATGTCACCGAGCAAGAGTTTGGCGCCTGGTACGCGGTCGCGGCCGTGTTACTCAATCTGCATGAAACCATCACTAAAGAATAATGCCATGAATGCATCGTCGATCCGTCTCGACCGACGTGGTTTCACGCAAACCGGTGGCGTGTCGCTGGGAGCCATGGCTCTGGCTGGCTTGTTGGGCAGTGAAACGCAGTCGACAGGTGCATCCGCGGCACAAGACGATGTGCCTCGAGATCGGCAACCGCACTTCAGGCCTCAGGCCAAAAATGTCATCTACCTTCATATGGTCGGCGCGCCGTCACAGCTTGATTTGTTCGATCACAAACCGGTCCTAGATCAGTGGCATGGAAAACCTTGTCCGCCCGAAGTCACGGCCGGTCGCGATTTTGCTTTCATCGGCAAGACATCGACGTTGGCCGCATCGCAGTGGAGCTTTCAACAAAGCGGCGATTCCGGACAAACCCTTTCGGAGTTGTTACCCAACCTCAGCCGTGTTGCCGATGACATTGCGATCATCCGGTCGATGCACACTGATGAAATCAACCACGCGCCCGCACAGATGTTTTTGCACAGCGGTTTTGGACGCGGCGGACGCCCCAGTTTGGGATCGTGGGTGACGTATGGTTTGGGCAGCGAAAATGAAGACCTCCCGGCATACGTGGTGCTTTTGAGTGGACCTCCCGGTGGCGCGGGAACCAGCCTGTGGTCAACCGGCTTTTTGCCCAGCGTCTATCAAGGCATTCAGTTTCGGTCGGCGGGCGATCCCGTTCTG
>JBCCJB010000063.1:0-14623 GCA_039028015.1 Planctomycetota bacterium | reverse complement strand
CAAGGTTGATTTGCCGACGCCTCGCGGGACCCTATCATTATCGATTCCACCTGGCAGTAGTTCGGGAAAGCGACTGCGTCTAAAGGGTCAGGGAGTGGCCGGGAACAAAGGCGAATCTGGCGATTTGATCGTCGAAGTTCAGATCCAATTGCCCGATTCAATCGATGAGGAATCGGCCGAATTGATCCGTCAATTTGACGATGCCAACCCGATCACGCCGAGATCCAAGCTGCGGTTTTAGGGGCAGTCGGTTTCGTCGTAGCGACTGCAATGTTGTCCACTAACCTATCGGAATGATTCCGACTCATTTGGGAACGTGCCGTCCTGGACCGCTTTTCGATAGTGAATCGCGGCTTTTTGGATTTGATCGCCGATGTCGGCAAAGCTTCGCGTGAACTTGGGCGTGTAGCCGCTGGTCAGTCCCAGGATGTCATGCGTGACAAGGACTTGGCCCGACACGCTCGGTCCGGCACCAATACCAATCGTGGGCAGTTGGATGGCGTGCGTGATGGCTGAAGCGGTTTTGGTGGGCACGCATTCAATAAGCACCGCAAAGGCTCCGGCAGCTTCGGCCGACTGAGCATCATGGATCAATCGTTCGGTATCGCGTTGCACTCGGTAGCCGCCATCAACGTGAATGTTTTGGGGCCGCAGTCCGACGTGCGCCATCACAGGAATGCCGGCCGTCACCATGGCTTCGATTCGATTGGCTTGTTCTGCCCCGCCTTCCAATTTCACCGCGTGGCATTGAGTTTCTTTGAGAACGCGAGCGCCGCACTGAATGCTGTGATCGAGTGATCGTTGTCCATCGGGAAATGGCAAATCAACCACCACCATTGCTCGGCGTGTCGCCCTTCCCACCATTTCGGCGTGGTAGATCATTTGATCCATCGTGACCGGTAAAGTGGTCTCATGTCCTTGAACGACCATGCCCAGCGAATCGCCGACGAGCAAAATGTCGATGCCGGCTTGGTCCAGCAGCGTTGCCGTCGGAAAGTCATAAGCAGTCAACATGGTGATCGCGTCGCCGCGGTCTCGCATGCGGGCAAGTGTTCGCGAGGTAATCCGTTTCCCAGCGTTGTCGCTCATGGTGAGGTCGTCTCCGGCGCGCGGCGCTCAAGCACCAACAGGCGCATCTCTACGCCTGACCCGTGAACGACTGGTGCTGTCATGCGGAGCGTTCCTGGCCCAGCGGGCAACGGAATGGATCCCAACGAAATGTCTCGCCACTGGCGAACGTGCCCCTCCTGTCTCGCAACGCGATCTTGACTCACGTTGAGAAATTCACGAGGTGTTGCGATCTCGATGGTTGACGATGTTGACGTCAGTTCAACACCGTCGTCATTGAAACCGGTGACTTCAATGGTGGTGCCGATGGCCGATGGTGCTGCTCCATAAAACATGGTGATGTCAAACGTTCCGGCTTCGAGCACATCGACGTCAAACAAGATGGCATCTTGCTCGGATGTCCAATCGAAAAAATAGGTGCAGTTCGGAAAGCGATTGCTGCGGCGAATCGATCCTTCCGCAATGCCATCACGCGCGGGCAAGGTGGTTAAGGCAAAATCAGGATGCCCGACTGGGAATGGACGGGTCGATGCCGTGCGTCGATCGATCGGCTCGGTTTCGGAGAGCCAACCATCAAGCTGCCGTTGTAATCGCTTAGCCACGCCTGGGAACTGTTTGGCGACATCGTTTTGTTCGACTCGATCGGCTTGGATATCGGACAATCGGCCGTCGATGCTATAGCGCCATCGCTGGCTACGAACACTTGCTTTGCCATTCCAATGCGTGAACAACAATCGTGTGGGAGCTTGTGACCCGTCAACCGGCGCATGACCTGTCAATTGGTCTGCAATCGATTGACCGTCAAGTGGACCCTTTGTGTTCGTGATGTCGATCTGACAGAGCTCCGCTAATGTAGGAAGGAGGTCGATCGCGCCGGTGATGGATTTGATTTGAAGATTTTCGCGAATCGCGTCGGGATAGCGAATGAAGCAGGGTGAACGAACACCGCCCTCGTGAACGCTGCCCTTTCGACCTCGCATGCCTCCATTGAATCGCTTTCCATTGGGCCCGTTGTCACAGAAATAGACAACGATGGTCTCCTGTGCAATGTGGTGTGTATCGAGGGTCATTAGCAGTCGGCCGACGTTATCGTCGATGTTCTCGCAGAGGGCCAGAGCGGCTCGCGTGTGATCGATGTTGCTTCCTTTGGCGTTCGCGGGCGTCGGGTCCGGTGTGATCGGTCTTTCAGCGAACTCGGCCCATTTTTCGTCCGGTACCGCCATGGGGGAATGGGGTGTGTTCAGTGGCAGGTACACAAAAAACGGTTTGTCGTCGGCGTGGCGTTGTGTGATGAAGTCAATGGCGTGATTCGTTAGATCATCAATGATGAAGCCGTCACCCTTCGTAATCTGACCATTGTGTTCCAACATCGGTGAGAAATAATTCCCCCAATGACCGCTGCAAAAGCCATAGAAGTCGTCAAAGCCGCGAGCATTGGGGTGATAGGGCGGCTGCATCCCGGAATGCCATTTCCCATAGGCGGCCGTCGCGTACCCAGCAGTCGAAAAGAAATCACCGATGGTGCGTTCGCCAAGGTCAAAACGCTCTCCACCCGCTGACGTGCTGTAAACGCCCATTCGTGTGTGATACCGCCCAGTCAAGAATTCCGCCCGCGTGGGCGAACAAACGGGACAAACATAGAAATTTTCCAGCTGGGCACCTTGGCGAGCCATCGCGTCGATGTTGGGTGTCTGCAGATTCGGATTGCCGTGAAGTGATAGGTCGCCCCAGCCCTGATCATCGGTCAGGATCACAATCACATTGGGACGTGTTGCAACCGTCTCGCGATCCATCGCAAAAAAGCAAGTCACCACGATCACAAGAAAAGAAATCGGTTTCATTCGGTTTGAGCTTGGTTTGTTGAAGAAAGACACCAACGCGATGGCGTTGCCGCCAGAGTCTACACCGATTCGATTCTGCTGAAGGAAATCGGTCGCTACAGGCCAATCACGCTTTGCACGAATCTACGCTACCCGGTTCAACAAAGCGGCCGCAGCCTTGCCGTCGCACCTCCACCTCCATTGCAAACGTATTCAGCTTTGTTCCGCGTCGAAATCGAAAAAGAACAATTCGTCTTTTCCTCGGCTCACTTCATTACCTTTGCGGGAGATATTTGTGAGCAACTTCACGGGCACAACTATGGCGTCCGCGTGATTGTCGAAGGGCCATTGGATGAAAACCGTTATGTGGTTGACTTCATCGCGCTACGTGACGCCGTTCTGGAAGAGACCAAGCAACTGGATCATCATGTGATCCTGCCGTCGGATCATGCTGAAATCAAGGTCACGTCTGATGACACTGAAACGACCGCTCGCTTTCGTGATAAGCGTTGGGTGTTTCCAAACGAAGATTGCGCGATTCTGCCGGTCATCAATACGACGGCGGAAGAGATTGCTCGCGTGATTGCGGAACGCGTTCGCGAGCGAACCAGAGAAACGTTTGGAGACGCGTTGTCATGGATTGAGGTGGGCGTTGATGAGAACAATGGGCAATGGGGCACCTGTCGATTGCCTTGGCCGATGTCGTAACCGATGGCCCATTCAGCCAAGACTGCTGAAAAACTGGCGGGCTATTGATCACTCGGTGTTTGATTGAAGTTTTGGCCACCCGAATTGATCTCTTGTTTGTTACCAAACGTCCTAATTGGCATTGTCGGCACCGGCTCGATCCCCAAAACCAAATGTCAGTGATTCCAAGATCGCGCATCGAGCACTCCGGGCGGGGCATTAGCTAGCGCACGTCTCAATCCATCATCTCCTAACTCTTGTCGAATTGATTGCATGTCATCAAACGTCGCATGCGTCTTGGTATCAGCAACGAACCTCGCTGTGTCTTTGAGCACGTCATCGGTTGTTTAAAACCAAATCACGCGTTCGGCAATTTCACGACACTTGCGATTCGAAGAAATGGATTTCATGGCGCTTGATCAAGATCGGTCTTCGCGGCGGATTGTTGTGTCAGCGGTGGAAGCCTTGACAGGTCCACACGCGTCACAGCGTCAACAAGCCGACGACGCACATCAGGTGAGAGTTCTTTGACGTTTCCGTCATTGAAATAGCAGACTGCTCTCAATGTCAGTTCAGGGTCGAATTGCGTTAACTAACGCTCGATTTCATATTCGGTAATCTTGCGGTAGGCCGTGGCGCGGCTGATGCCCAGTAATTTGGCTGCATCAGGAACGCTGCCGTCGGTGCGGTCCAGGGCTTGGATGATCAACCGCTTTTCCCAAGCGTCGATGCGAAGCGTTTCCAACACGCTGCTACCGGAATCGCGGAGTCCTAGATCGTCATCGACAATCTCCGGTTCATCCGCCATCACAACCGCACTGTCGATGACGTTGCGTAGCTGGCGAACATTGCCCGGCCAAGAGTACTCTCGCATCCGTGCTCGGGCTGACGACGAAAGCGCTAGGTTGGGTCGCCCGTGTTGTTTCAGAAAATGATCAAGAAAATGGTCGATCAGCATATCGACGTCATCGCCCCGGTCGCGCAACGGAGCCACTTGCAGCTCGAACACGCTGAGGCGGTAAAACAGATCCTCTCGGAAACGCCCGTCGCGAACAAACTCCGTTAGATCACGGTTGGTTGCCGCAATTACCCGAACATCGACGCGCACCTGCTTCGTCGCACCAACGGGCAGAAACGGATGACCTTCGAGAATACGCAGTAGTTTGGCTTGGCCGTCCAAACTCATTTCGCCGATTTCATCTAGGAACAATGTTCCTTGATCGGCTTGCTGAAACAAACCTTCATGATCCTGATCGGCGCCGGTGAACGAGCCTTTCTTGTGTCCAAAGAGCTGACTTTCGAGCAAGTCACGTGGAATCGCCGCGCAATTGACCGTGAGCATCGGGTGGTCATTGCGTGGGCTGGCTCTGTGAACGGCGCGGGCGACAAGTTCCTTGCCCGCGCCACTTTCGCCTCGGATCAAAACCGAACCACTCGCTCGTCCAATCCTGACGATCCGCTCTTTCAAGCGAACCATCGCTTTGCTTTGGCCGATAAGCTCGTCTTGATCAGCATTGCGATCCGCGATCCGCTGATGCTCGACCCGCAGGTTTTCATTTCGGGATGTCTGAGTGATTCCTATGGCTAACAAACCTGCTGCACCGGAGGTGAGGTCGCGTAAGCTCGGTGTGTAGGGCTTGCCGCTACGTTGTAAAAGTAACGCGCCCAATGATTTCGTGTCGTGGACAATGGGAACCATCATCACCGCATCCGTGCCGACCACTTTTTGAGAGTCGTAAGCGGCGGTTTCTCGTGCATCCGGTTTTGATTTGTCATCACCTGTCGAAATACCCGGCTGTGTGCCAACGTCTTTGATGGATGAATCGTGCAGCCCGCTGGCATAGATTTCCTGGCTGCGGAGAACACGACGCAGCCGCGCTCGGTCGAGATCAATCGGGCTATCGTCAATTGGAAATCGTCGACGAACTTTAAGCCGTCCAGACGTCGGCTCGATAATCAAAGCAATCGTTTCGGATGATGTCCGATCGAGCAGCAGTTGTAAGGTGGTATCGATGATGTCATCGGCTTTCTGCCCGCCCAACAACGCCAAGCTCAACTGATACAGATCCAACAGTTGGCTGGAATCCTCGATCAACTGGCCGGGTTCGCGAACCACATCGGGAAAGTTGGTGACCCATGACTCACGATCCTCGAACAGCGTTTGCGATAATGAATCGTTGATGACCAAGTCGTCATCGGGTTGTCGCATCACCATCGACGTTTTGCCGATGCCGATTTGAGTCTGGTCGACCAGACGAGCATGCTGAATGGGCTTGCCATTGACGAATGTGCCATTACGGCTGTCAGTGTCGCGGACAAACCAGTGATCATCTTCGAAATAGACAACAGCATGAAATCGACTGCTGTTGGGGTCAGTCAGCATGATCTCACATCCCATCCCTCGGCCGATGTGCATGGGCCGATCGGGATCAAGCGGATACTGCTTGCCCTTATCTTTTCCATCGGCCACGCTCAGATACGCCACCATTGATGATTGTCTCCTAACAGATCAGCTCGCGCGACAGATCAACATGTTCAGCTGGCCAACATAACGGACAGTTGTTTTAGCGCTGGCGGCAATGAACCGGCATGCTGGCCGATTTCTCGCCACCAGGTTGGCAACCAAGTCAACGCAACTGACGATTTGGGAGCACCCGAACTGGCCGCTGACCACCACATCGAAGCGGCCAACTCGATTGGCAACTTATCGTCACCGTTTCCCAAGACGCCCTGCTCAAATGCTTGATGCAGCACCAGTGGAATCGTGCCCAGTCGCCACGGAAGCTCGGGCATCGATGACGTGGCTGACGTCAAGCCCGCTGCCGCTGCAATCGCTTCGGCGGGTGTCGCTGATGTTTGGTGCGTTCGAGCGTGTCCATCCACGGCGACACATGTCAGCAGGTAAACCAACCGTAACCATTCAGGAACATCGGGATTGATGTCGGTAAGCACGGCTTCGATCCAGAGAGCCGAATCAATCGTACTCACGTCGCCATCGCCGCGATGGAGCGGTTGAACGGCATGCAAATAAACCGTTTTGGGCCACCAATCATCTGGCGGGGCCGCATTCCAAATCCGATGCCCGATACTGCGTATCAGTCCAGGGCCGTAGGCTTGATAGGCCTGTTTGAGCGGAGCGTACCGTAATTTCAATTGATCGGATTGACGCGGGAACTTTTCTGCAATGGCTTGTCGACAGGTTTGAAAGTGTCGATGCAGCGTGCCGGCGATTTGATCGGAATTCAAATGTGACCCACCGCCCCGGATCACGGCAATTTCTAGGGTGGCCGTCGTCAATGGTGCGTCGGTCGATTCAGCCATCACGTCCTGGAACAACGAGTCCCAAAACTCTTCGGGCCGCACCGATTCAGCCAGCAGTCGATCATGAACCAATTTCATTGGTTCTAGCATCACACGGGCCAGATCCGCATCCAAAGCCGACGGTGTTTGACCGTCCTCGACAACGGTGTCGATGTCGAGTGCACTCCGTGTGGTCGACGGCGAAACGGCCCGCGCCATGCGTAATAACGATAAGGTTGTTGCGGGAATCCAGATCAATTTCACGACGCACCGCTTTCGTCGATCAAATGCTCACTGATCCATCGTTCTAGTTCATCAAAATCCACGGGCGGCAATTTTGAAAGATCTGGACGGAGCGCCACCGCGTCGCGGATGTAAACGTGTTGGATTTCAGATTGAGCCTTATCCGTGTTCCAGTGCAACAGGACGCGAATGCATCTTGGCAGTGATCGTTCAACGCTGACTTCGTAACCGCACAACAACGGCACCTCCAGCCAGCCGAGCTGACGCGCCGCCAACGCGGGGAACTCGCTTTGAAGATCCTTGGTGACCGTGAAGATGGCGCTGGCAAGATCGCTTGTCTGGATGTCGTTGCGACGAATCATCAGTGCCAATAATTGCGTCGTCGAACGCAGGATTTCGTCGCGATCGTCTTGCGAAACCGTTGTGGCTCCACGCACGCCCCGGCAGACCGTCATCGTTGTTCGTTACCCTGGTGTCGCGCTGGAGAATCGGCTGCCGAAATCGATCGCAATCAAAAGCTGCAACGGCTCGCTGCCCGCCTGATCAACCCAACTATAAATCCGATCTCAAATTGCGACAATCCGAGTTCGAAATTGCATTCCTGATGGCGCTCATCTCTGACTTTGAACGCCCTGTTGGCTTGCTCGATGCCGTAGTCGACTGATCTTTGCGACCAGGCCTGGATTCAAACTCAGCTGCGAAGTTCCAGCCCGGTCATCGTGCCGGTGCTGCTCGCAAACTGATCGATTTCCATGCCACATTGTTGGGCAACGGAGACGTAAAAGTTGGGGAGTGGATAATTGTTGTTTTCGTCGAATCTTAGGTGTCCGGCATGTCCAAATCCGCCGCCGCCAATCAACACCGGCATATTGCGATTGTCGTGATTGGACGCGTTGCCGAGATTACTTGTTAGGAACACCGTTGTGTCGTCGAGCAAATTGCCCCCTTGATCATCGTTATCGCGAAGCTCGCGGAGAAACTGTCCCCACTGGGCAACGATTGCTCCTTCGACCCTGGCGAGTTGCTCTAACTTGGTTTCATCTCGTCCATGATGACTCAACGAGTGATATCCCTGCTCGACACCATCAACCGGAACGACACCACCACCACCGGGCATGTGCAGCGTGATGAACCGTGTGCTATCGGTGGCGAGGGCCAGCTTGATCACCTCGCACATGGTCTTCATGCGACCCACCAAATCGTTTGGATTGCTGATATCGATCGGAGCTTCCGCATTGACTTTGGGCTTGGGAAGCTTCGCCCACTGCTGCGACTTCTCCATTCGCTTTTCAAGCTGTCGCACGCTGGTGAAATAAGCGTCCAACCGGTCCTGATCGCCTCGCCCCAGCGTCCGCGAAAGTGACTTCGCATCCTCGGCGACGAGATCCATGATGCTTCGGCCTTGGGCGACCAAACCGGCGCGTCGACTACGTTCGGCTTTGGATTCATCGATGAACAATTCTTGAAATAACTTCGATGGTGAGGCCATTGGCGGAATCATGGCGCCGCTATCGGTGTAGCAAGGACTGTCGGTGCCACCGGTGCTCAACACGAGCGACGGAAACCGTGTCGCGTCGCCGAGATGTTTGGCCAAATACTGATCAATTGAAATCGTGTTGACGGCACGTCCTGCCGAGCCCATCGGTGTCGCCGTCAGAATGCTCGCCTCGGCGCGGTGACCACCACCCACACCGGGATGAGAGGAACCCGAAACGACAGTCAACTGGTCGCGTAGGTCATCCAGCGGGGCCAGATATCGCGACGCTTTATAAGAGCGACCTTCTCCGTCGGGAACCAAGTTTTCGCGAACGAGTCCCAAACCCATGGTCATCGCGACGAAGCGTTTGGGTGTGGCGATTGGCGTTTGAGTGCGTGTCGCGGCAAACGAAGGGCTCATCGCCGACAGCCACGGCAATCCCATCGCGACGCCACTGCCCCGTAACACGCTACGACGGTGCAGAGCTTGGCGGAAATTGATTTGAGGACGTCGAGAGAAACCAAACATGATCGATGGACTTACTTATGAAGGAATGGTTCGCTGGTAACGACTTCGTGAAGGATGCTTCGGAATCCGAAATCATGCTCTTGAGCGCGAGCGACCATGTTTTCGATGGCGTCGCGATCCGAAAACGTGGCTTCGGCTCCGGTACCGTACGTCAATAACTTTTCGGCCAGGTTTTTGGCGAGCGTGTCGGCTCGCTGGGCGATCTGCTCACGGAATTCAAAGAAAGTTTCAAACGCGTCGCCGTCGGGCATTTTGCCGCTCGAGTCGACGGACGCGGCTCGCTTGTAACTTCGTTTGACTCGCTGCAAATAGCGATCCCGCCATTTTGCGCCGGCATCAAAGTTTTCAAGTGCGAATCCGGGTGGATCGATGCTGCGGTGACACGACGCGCAGTTCGGATCAGATTGATGTTTGGCTAACAACTCGCGAATCGTCGTCGCACCGCGGATGTCGGGTTCAACGGCCGGAACATTCGCTGGCGGCGCTGGAACGTGAACGCCCAGCAGGCGTTCGGAAACCCAAATCCCGCGAAGAACCGGCGAGGTATCGTTTCCGTTTGCGGTGACCTTCAAAATCGATCCCTGGGCCAATAGACCACCACGGGGTGTGTCCGGTTTCAGTGAAACCAGTTGCATGGTTTGACCGTCGACATCATCGATGCCGTAGTATCGCGCAAGACGTTCATTGAGAAACGTGTAGTCGGCTCCAATCAGTTCGCTAATCGGTCGATTTTCATCGAGTTGCTTTTGGACGAAATGGTGCGTCTCCTCCAACATGGACTGCTGAACGATCAAATCAAAATCGCGGAACAATCGCCGATCAGGTTCGGTGAAATCGATATCGACAAGATCAAGCCACTGCCCCGTGAAGTCAGGCACAAAACGACGACCGTTCTTGGTTTGGAGCAATCGATCGACGTGTTTTTTGATCTGCCATGGTTGATTGAGTTTGCCTGCATCGGCCGCCCGGCGCAGCTGCTCATCGGGCATTGTCCCCGTGAGCATGTAACTCAGCCGATTTGCAATGGCGTAATCGTCCAGGCGTCCCTGACGATCGGCAGGTTCGACAAAGTAGACAAATCTGGGTGAGCAAAGCACGGCCCGATAACCCAGTCGGAGTGCATCCACGGTGGCCGCAATCAGTTGGTCGTTTGTTAAGTGCTGATCCTCATCCAATGACCACTGAGCCATCTCGATAATCGAGTCGATTTCGCTGAGATCAACGGGTCGTCGATAGGCAAGACTCGCAAACGCAGCGATGCGATCGGCCAACCAGGCTCGACGTTCCTCTTCAGTTAGTTCGCCGAGATTTGGGATCGATTGTTTCAGCTCCTTGCTCCATCGCATCGGCACGTCGTCGCCAAACAGACGCGAGCGCACATCTTCGATCTCACCGGCGGGGTAGACCTGTGTCACTGTCAGGCGATGCATGGCGACACCCGGCACATTTTGGGGTTCCAATTCGCCAAAGCCAATCTGACCGCCCGCACCGCGGCCTTTCTTCAGTGTCGTGTCGGCGGGACGAATTTCTATCAGGTGCCCTTCCGGAATGTAGGCTCGGTAACGATGTGTTTGTGGTTGGTCAGTCGCTTCAAAACTGCCAATCCAGGACATCAGTGGGGCACTGGAAACACATTCGCCCGACCGCACGCTGCACCAAACGTTTTTGTCGTCCGGTTTCTTGACCGCCGACGCTTCCACGGTGATGTCGTACCATCCCGAATGTGGAATGCGTGAATTGGTGATGCGGCCGTAAAAAACCAAATTGCTCGACCAAACAACAGCGGCTCCCTTTCGCATTTCGGGATCGCGATTGCGTTGTCGTGGTTTCTTCCGAGCAATCTTCTCGGGCGGGAAATCGATTGCCCAATTGGCATCGGGCTGCGCCACGCGTGTGAATGCGGCTTCCAACGCCGTATCGACAATTTCTAGATGCGATTGCAGCTGGAAATGGGACATCGATTGGGCATCGGCCAAGTGATTGAAGCCGTGGCTCCTTGGTTCAGCGGGCGCTAATCTTGCCAGTGGCAAATCGATGACCAGCAGGTCGTGAAGCGTGCGTTCCAGTTGAGACAGGGTCAAGCGTCGTGCCTGGACACGCCCTTCGGCTTGGTGTGACTGACGCTGATAGGCGGCAAGCCGATCGGCGGTGGATCTCAAAAAGTTATCGCGTTGTCGAGCAGGAAGTGGTTCGGCATCCTCAGGAGGCATTTCGCCAAGCTCGATGCGATCAAGCACACGGACCCAACGCTCCAAGTTGGCTTCGGAGCTGATGTCAGTTGATAATTCGTTGACGTCAAAATCGCCCTCGGCAAAGTCCCTGTCATGACAATCGAGGCAATTTTGTCTCAGAAATGACAGCGAGGACGGATCGAGGTGCCCTGGCGTGGCTGACCGGCGAGTGTCCAAATCCGGCGATGGTGGTGTTGCTTTCGCGGCGGAATTGGCAGCCCAGCAGTCGGACGCTGCGAGTCCCCACGCGGCGATTGTTCCCCACAGCGTGAGAATCCATACGCGAACGAAATGCGACCGGGGCGCGGGAGTAAAGCGGACGTCGATTTGCATCGTCATCGTAGGAAAGGCAGGAAGGTTAGGCGGGACCGCAGTTGGCTAACGCGCTGCGGCACGAACACTATACGCATTAACAAGCTCGATATCGAGTTCATCGGCTCGTTTGCGATCGTTTTTCTGTCTCGCTCCCCGCAGCGAATTTAGTCAAACTGAGGGCATGTTCCGTCTAATCGCCAGCTTGTTCGCCTCGATGAGCCTGGAGCGCAAGTGTTTGCTGTTCTTTGGTTCGGCACTTGTCGTGCTGATGTGCATGGCTTTTTGCGTCGTGCTGATGCTGGCGAATAGTTGGGTTAGCAGCACCACCCACCAGCAGGCCCGGGATGCCGCGGCCGCGGAGATGATGTTGCTTCACGCAAAGGCGGTCTATGAAGAGGATGTTTCGCCGGAACAGGCTGATTTGACGCAGCAAAAAATTGAGGGCTTGCGGTCACAATTGTTGAGCGAAGACATCCATTTTGAAATTCTGGGTTTGGATGACCCGCAGCCATTTGACAATTTAGCTCCACCGCGACAGCCCGAGACACCAGCCGAACGGGACATCCTCGAGCGGCTTCAGCCACGTTTTCGATCTCGACTCGCTCAGCGATTTGACGAAAGCGAGATTGATTTGAGTCAGCAAATTAACCTCGCCGAAGATGCGGCAATGAGCCGGATCGGTTTGAGCAACCAGCCGGTCTTTGACGAATCAGGACCGACCGCGGGGCGCTACACCTATTACGAGCCGGTGTTCGTGACTCATGAGTGTTTGCCGTGTCACGCGCCGATGAACACGACGATTTCTTTGTCCGAAGATGTCGATCCGATAAAGCTAGCTTCTCAGCTGCCCTATCGCGTCAAACGGATCACGATGCCCGATGCCGACATCATTGATGACATGGATGGGATTCGCGCGATCCTGTTGGCGGTCGCGATGTTGATCGTGGCCGTTACGTTGTTTGTCCTGCACGCCATCGTTCGATATTTGGTTCTGCAACCGCTCTTGCACCTGCGCGATGTCAGTGATGCGATCACACGTGGCAATACCAACCAACGCGCGGTCATCGACACGGAAGACGAATTTCGCGAGTTGGCCGATGCGTTCAACCGAATGCTGCGTCACCTGACCGAAACCAAATCCGAACTGCAAAACGTCAATGGTGAGCTCGAAGCTCGCATCGACCAATTCGCGCAAATGAACTTGCAGCTTTATGAAGCGAATCGATTGAAAACCGATTTCTTGGCCAACATGTCCCATGAATTGCGGACACCGCTCAACAGCATCATCGGTTTTTCAGAGGTGTTGCAGGGGATCGAATCGCTCTCGGAAAAGCAGCGCCGCTATGCGTCTAATATCCAAAAGAGCGGTCGATTGCTTCTGGAGATGATCAATGACATCCTTGATCTGGCAAAGGTGGAGGCGGGCAAGATGGAGGTCCGGCCGACCGAGTTCAACTTGAACCGGCTTGTTGGTGCTCAATGCGACATGATTCAGTCGCTGTCCGAAGATAAAAATATCGCGCTGACCGTCGACGCATCGGATCACCTGCCGCCTGCGTACCAGGATCCGAATAAGCTGGGTCAAATCATCAACAACCTTTTGTCCAACGCAATCAAATTCACACCCGAAGGTGGCATGATCACCGTCAAGATCATCGATCTTCACACTGGCCGGTTTCGGTTGTCAGTGATGGATACCGGAGTTGGCATTGCGGAAGAGGACCAACCGATCATCTTCCAGAAATTCCGACAGAGCAAACAGGTTCTTGATGGTGAGGGCTTAACTCGGGAATTCGCGGGAACGGGGCTGGGTCTGTCGATTGTCAAAGAGCTCGCGGTGCTGTTGGGGGGCGAAGTTGATTTCCAAAGCGAGCTTGGCCGAGGTAGCACGTTTTGGGTGACGTTGCCGTATCGATTGAGCGATCACACCGGCGATGATTACGCCACCCTGGAGCTACCTGAAGCCAAATCAGCGTAAGCACGTCGCATCTGCAACGTCGCAAGGGTACTGATTTGTTTTTTGGGGTTGTGTTGTGTTGATCGCGTTTAGTACCCGCACAAACAAGTCGTTGGCGCAGAGAATGATACGCGCACCGAAAGGTGTTTGCAGCTGGATGGTCGTTGAGGGAGCGTGGTGATGCGGTTGATGCTGGCAATGGGACTATCGGTCATCACATGGCAAATCGCGAGCGGGCAAATCGCGAGCGGGCGAATTGCTGCGACGCAGTGGCCACTGTCGGGGCCACCCGTGCCGTCGCATGTGATTTTGACCCCGCCGCAACAATCGGCTTTTGATCAGGGTTTCCACACACCGCCTGGCGTAAGCCAAGGATCGCATCTCGGTGTGGCGGGACCGGACATTCATCAGCCCATCACCCATCCGCCAAGTCAGCTCGGTGTTGGGTCCGTCGTGCACTCGGTGCATGGTGCCCTACCGACAATGCCTGGTGTCGCCAATGACCCCGGTGCCCGTGGGCCCGGTCGTTTTGGTTTGGGTACCCATTGGGTGCGGCAAAAGACTCGCTCGCATGCGGTGATCCCGGGAGCGATGACGCGACCGGCTTGGAAAACGCCCTACGCGTATGGTTACTTTGGTGCCGACGGCAAACGCCACTGGACCAAGTCGACCGGCTATCGCGATCGCTATTTGCGATGGACGAAGCGATAACGTCTCATTTAGAAGTCACTTAGTTCGACCCAGCGTTCCTCAGCCTGGCCGACTTCCTTTTCGATTGCCGTGACTTGTTCATGTAGCCGAACGGCTTCATCAGGATCGGTCTCATTGAGCAGCTTGGTTTGCAAAGCTCGTTTGTCCTCATCCAGTCGAGCGATTTTCCGCTCGATGTTTTTGATTTCTTTCTCAGTACGTCGCTGGTCTTTATGACGGGCTTGCGACTGCTTCGCATTGTGGGTCGGCGATCCGTTTGGATCGGATCGGCCGCTAGGCGACGTTT
>JBCCJB010000062.1:0-14695 GCA_039028015.1 Planctomycetota bacterium | reverse complement strand
TATACGAGTCACCCACGTCAGTGATTCAGAATGCCGTTCCGTTTCAAATCCAAGACGTCTTGCTGCCGTAGATTTCCAAGTCCGTCAAAGTATCACGACCATGAAGGACTTGGAGGTCCGCCTTACGTGGCGAATACGACCTTAAAAAAGCGACGGTAGCAAAGGACGCTGCGCAGTCATCGCAACGCCAGCTATGATGCGATCCAGGTCGCCGGTCAAAATGATTCCGGCGAGTCAGTGACTTGGCTCTTTCATCGTTTTCGCCGCATTTTGAATCGTCTCTGGCAACGACTTACCCGCGAATCTTCCTCCCGACTGGCCGCCATCGCCTTGCTGGTCGGGCTCGTCATGGGCGGATTTTGCATCGCTTTAGAATGGTCCATCCAAGTGGTGCGGTATCAAACGCTAACGCGGATTGCGGGGATGCCACCCGTCGATGCGGTCGGCGAAGCGGACCTATTTGAACCGTCTGAGGAATTAGAGGTCGAGTCGTCCGCTGGTGTTATCGAGTCAGAGACACAACCGGCATCTCAGGCGTTTTCACTGTGGCTATTGTGGTGCGTGATCGCGGCGGGCGGACTGGCATCGGGCGTGCTCGTGTACGTGTTCGCGCCCCAAGCGGCCGGCGCGGGGACGGATGCCGCGGTCGATGGTTTTCATCACCAAAAAGGAGTGATTCAGGGTCGAGTGGCGATCATCAAGACGATGGCATCGGCAATGATTCTTGGTACCGGTGGTTCGGCCGGTCGAGAAGGCCCGGTCGCCCAAATCGGCGCCTCGGTGGGCTCGACGGTCGCACGATGGTTTGATCTTTCAGCCCGAGATCGGCGGATTCTGCTTGCCGCCGGGATGGGTGCGGGGGTCGGTGCGATGTTTCGGGCACCACTGGCCGGAGCACTTTTCGCGGCGGAAATCCTGTACAGCGACGCCGATATGGAAGCCGACGTGATTGTGCCCTCGGCGGTGGCATCCATCATCGCGTACAGCGTTTACATCCAGACACTTCCTGAATCAGTGCGGTTTCAACCCATTTTTGGCGGCGATCTCTCGCACCAGCTCATTTCGCCGTCGGAGCTCTTGCCATACGCATTGCTGGGTCTTGCCATGTTGATGGCATCAGCGGCGTACGTGCGAATTTTTCATCTCACGCAGTCCACTTTTGAGCGGCTGCCAATTCTGCCGCATATCAAACCCGCTATTGGAGCTGCCGTGGCGGGGACCATTGGCATTGCGAGCGTTGCCTGGGTGGGAGGCCTCGAGATCAATTTGACAGCCCCGCTGTCGCAAACGGATTCAGCCGCTGTGCAAATGCTCGGCGTGCTGGGAACGGGCTATGGCACACTTCAACAAGCGTTGATTGGTAGCGGGGATGCCACGGTGGGCATTCTGATTGGCGTTGGCCTAATCAAGATGGCAACCTCGTCACTTTCGATTGGTTCTGGAGGGGCCGGTGGCGTCTTTGGCCCGGCATTGGTGATCGGCGGATGCTTAGGTGCTGCCTTTGGGAAAGTCGCGGCTGCGATCGCGCCGGGCTGGGTGCCGCAACCTGAGGCGTATGCGGTCGTGGGTATGGCCGGGTTTTTCGCCGGTGTTTCGCGGACACCCATATCGACGATCATCATGATTCGCGAACTCACCGGTGACTTCGCATTAATCGTGCCCACGATGCTCGTTAGTTCGCTGACATTTTTGATCGCGCGCCGGTTCACCCTGTACCGAAGCCAGGTTCCAACTCGCATGGAGTCTCCGGCGCATCGAGGTGATTTCTTCATCGACGTGCTGGAGGGACTCAAAGTCGCCGATGTGTACCCGCGCGACCGCAAATTGATGTTGATTCCCGAGTCGGCCACACTGGACGAAATCGTTCACGGGCTTGCATCGAGCAACCAACATTACTTTCCGGTTGTGAACCAAACTGGCGAGATGGTTGGCATCTTCACCGATGACGATGTCCGGGCGTATCTGTTTGATCCAACGTTATGGCGGTTGGCTAATGCGGGCGACGTAATGACCAGCCAATTCACCTCAGTCCGCCCCGACGAAAGCCTCAACGTCGCAATGCAAAAGTTCACGTCGCAAAATGTGGACGAATTGCCTGTCATTGATCCGGCATCACCCGGGACCTTGCTTGGCTTTTTACGGCGGAAAGAAACGATCCAGGCGTACAACAAGCAACTGGTCAATCACCGAAATGATGACTGAGCAATTGCGGTGAGATGATCGAACAACTGCAATAACCGATGAGGCCTACAGCTGATCGTCGGACAGACCTTCAATTTCGCTTAGCAATGCTTCCAGATCAGCCGCTTCGCCGTCGGTTGATTGCGTTCCATTGCTGACGAGGCTAGCGATATCGCATTGATCCGTATGATTGCTGGTCGCCAGGTCACCTGAGCCAACCGCGCGACCCAGATGCTCCGCGTCGCCGGCGGAGCCGCTCGCGATCTCATCATCAATACCGGCCGCGGTGCGTGCCAAGTGCATCGCCAGCTTGGACGGTGTTGGGTAATTCCAAGCCAAAACGGGAGAGAGCGAGAGACCCGTCCAGTCCTCCAATTCGCCGCTCAACTCAACCGCAGCCAGCGAATCCAGTTCGTACTCCGCAAACGGTGTGTCGCGGTGAGCCAGGCTCGGATCGACGCCACCACGGAGGACCAACCAACCCAGAAGCCATGTTTCAAATGATTCAGCGGCGACATCAATGTCGTCAGGCGAAACATGGGTCGGCAAATCAGGCAGCGTCGAAGCTTCACCACCAAGCAACCCTCGAGACCACGAATGGATCGCATTCAATTCACCTGACAACCAGCGATCTCGACACGCTTGCCGTTGCACTTTGCCACTGGTGGTTTGCGGGATGGCAGCGGGCTTTGTCAAAATCACATCGCGGGCATCAATTTCGTGCTCATCGATAATCGCGCGACGAATCTCGCGAATCAGTTCGGGGAATGCTTCGGCCTTCAAGTGCCGAATAATCTCAACAATCACGGCCAGTGAATCCGAGCCTCCCGACGCTGCGGGGTCTTCGGAATCGCGACCACGAACCGCAACGCACTTCACGACACGGTCTTGCACGCGATTTTGAATCGTCGATTCGATATCCTGTGGAAAGTGATTGCGTCCGCGTAAGATGATCACATCCTTGATACGCCCGGTCACAAACAGGCAGTCGGCGTGCATGAATCCGAGATCGCCCGTTCGGCAGAATTTGCCCTTCTCAGGCGCATCAGTTTGCAATGCTCCAAACTGAGCCTGATTTTCCTTCTCAAGCCCAAAGTAACCGTCGGTAACGGACGAACCTTGAAGCCAGATTTCGCCGATTCGTCTCGCTGGCAACTCACGACCGGTGTCGGGATCGACAATTGCGATGGTTGTCTCATGCCCGGGCTCGCCGCAGCTAACGAGTTTGCGCGATGACGACTCATCGGTTTCGTTTGACGCGAGTGCATCAAGGATCGTCGCCTTGCCAGCGGCCAAATCATTACGGTCAACGCTGACGTACAGCGGACCGCTCGCGCTCATGCCGCCAGCGGCCAGCAGCGTTGACTCGGCAAGTCCGTAACACGGGCAAAAGCTGCTCGCCCGAAAACCCGCTGGCTCTAAATGACTTGCGAATTGGTCAAGCGTATCGGCCGAAATCGGTTCGGCACCGCAGAATGCCAAGTCCCAATGACTGAGGTCGAGCCGGGCTGCCGCATCGGCGGAAACCCGATCACGGCATAGCTGATATGCAAAGTTGGGGGCGCCGCTGATCGTGGCCTTGTAGGTCGAGATGGCCTGCAGCCATTTGAACGGACGGCGTAAGAATGAGCTCGGCGACATCAGCACGGTTCGGCCGCCGACATAGATGGCCTCCAGCAACCCGCCGATCAAACCCATGTCATGGAAAGGCGGCAACCAAAACACGCCACACGTGATGTCTTCCGTTGAAGCGTCGGAAAAATCGATTTCAAACGAACGCCGGATCGCTTCCAGATTAGCCATCAAATTTCGGTGTCGCACCATGACGCCTTTAGGGCGACTGGTTGATCCGCTGGTGTATTGCAACAAACCCAGGTCATCGCCGGTGACACGCGAGCCATCAAACTGCCAAGAATTGGCTTTGACCGCTTCGCCATCATCGGGTTCGCTAACAATCCAGTTTGCATCATTGATGGTTTGATCCACACGATCACGATCAATCCGATCCAACGTCGCACGATCGGCGAGCAGCACCGTCGCCTGGCAATCAGACGCGGCCGCATCCAATCGCGGCATGCGACGTTCGGGCTTTGGAAAACACGTCGGAACGGGAACCACCCCGGCATACTGACACGCGAAGAACCCGGCCAGGAACTCAAGCCCAGGCGGGAAAAGCATCACCACGCGATCACCCGGATCCGAAACCGTCGAGATTCGTCCCGCCAGCTCCAATGCTCGTTCGTGAAGGTCGCGATATGACCACTCGATGGGTGGATCAATCGCCTGTTGACCTTGATGATCGTCAGCCAAAAACGTCAAAGCCGTGCGATCAGGATGCATCTCGGCGCGACTTGACAACGTGTGTGCCAAACTGGGCCAAGTCATGCTTGGTGAGCGGGTCGACTGCGATGGGTCGAGTTGGTTTTTCCGTAGCATTCTCGTTTTTTCAATCCCGTTTGATCAATGAAAATGGGGCTGCAACGGTAAGACCGAGCTCACGACGAGTTTTGGTGTGGAAGAAATTCTGGTGCTGAAGGTCCGCCGAATCTCCGCGACGCTAATGTAGTCTGACTGAGAGACTTGGGCGAGGCACGTAAAATATGCGGCCCAAGAACGTTTCGCGAATGATAGTGCTCGCTCAAGTGGTGCGAAAGGACCAAGCGATGCATCACGAGGCAGTTCGTTAATTCTCTCGGTCGGGCCTCTGGTGCGATCCGTCTGCAAAGCAGATACATGCGATCACGAGACCCCCGTTCGGTTTCGGGGAAAATGCGTTCACTACGGAAGCCGATTTTGCGTTTCAACGGTGATTTTTGGCGAAGCGCCCCAGTTTTGACGACAACACCAATGGGACGAACGAAACCGAACGTGATGGTGCCACGCGAGAGTCAACGGTGATGGATGGTGAATCTGGTTCAGGATGGTTTCGCAAACTAATTAGCTGCGATATGCGGGTCGCAACGCATCGTCTGCTTTGGTTCACTCATGCCGGCGGGGGCTACGCCGCGCTAGCCCGAGCGATCCGGAATCAAAGCCCTGATGTTCACAGCCGCATCATTCCCGCCAGCGCCGAACTCTGGGCTTGCGTCTTGCCGGGTCGCGAAAGCCGATTCAATGAGGCACCGATTTCGTCAATGGAATCGTGTTTGCGGGACATAAATGCGGCAATTGCAACGCCGCCGATGCCACTTGTTTTGATCGGCCACAGCCTGGGTGCGGCGATTGCCTATTGCCTGGCCGATCGTTTGCGACAACGTCATGTCGAGGTCGACGGGTTGATCGTCATGGCGATGCGGTCACCCGACCTAATCAACCCGGATCATGAGTTGGTGAAGCAATCCGATGCCGATTTTGTTGTGTCGATGAACGAGCAATACGGCGGCATTCCCGATGCCATCATGGAAAACACGGAAGCCCAACGCTTGTTCGTGCCAACATTGCGGTCGGATATGAGCTTGCTCAACCAATTCTTCGACGTCCAACCTCGAACGGAGCTGCAAATTCCTATTCGGGCACTCCGAGGCATCGATGACACTGCGATTTCCCGGGAGTGCATGCTCGGCTGGCGATCAACCACGTCCGGTGATTTTTCGTTGCGTTCATTGCCGGGTGACCATTTCTTTCCGCTAGCTCAGCTCAGTCGCGTGCTACAGCTTGCGACGCAGTGGTAGCTGCCTTGCTGGCGTCTTACATGGGTGAAATGCCCGGAAAATTGCAAGATATCTTTCATAAGACTTGCATATCTGAAAGGTTTTGATCATTCTGTGGCGAGTATTCGTCTCGATCCACCACCCCGAGCCTTGATTTGTCTGCCGATTCTCGCCGCGAACAATTGCGAACCTTGGTAAAAAAGCGAGGTTTTGCGGCATTGGGCGAGTTAGCGGAGACACTTTCGGTCAGCGAGTCCACGATCCGACGCGACCTGGATAGCCTCGAGGAAGTCGGCGATGCCCGGCGAACGCATGGCGGTGTCTACTGGACCGGTGACTCGGACACCATCGAAGTTTTCCAAGGGCGGCATGCGGCCGATTGGCCGGCGAAACAGGAAATTGGACGCATTGCTTCGACACTTGTCACCGACCACGATACGATTCTGCTCGATGGTGGAAGCACGGTGTATGAGCTAGCAAGACGATTGCTCCACCGACCACTTCAAGTGGTGACAAATTCTTTGCCCGTTGCGCATTTGCTCTCAACCAGTGAGTCGATTGACCTGATTTTGGTGGGCGGATGCGTTCGCGGTCGCACCTCGGTCACGTATGGACCGCTGACCAATGAGCAACTCGCCAGGATCAACGTGGCCAAGGCCTTCGTGTCGGTGGCGGGTGTGACCGAGCGAGGTTTTTTCAATTCCGACATGCTGCTGGCGGAATCGGAGCAAGCCATGATCGCGGCAGCCGGCGAGACGATTGTTCTGGCGGATTCGAGCAAGTTCGGACGAGTCAGCCTTTCCCGGATTTGCGGACTAGGTGATGTGCAACGCGTGGTCAGTGATTCGGGCCTTCATTCGGACTGGAAACACTGGGTCGAATCCGCAGGGGTGCAACTACACTCGCCCGCGAAACAGCCAAGAACACCGCTGGTCGATCAATCTCACGATTGCACGGAAGTCTGACAACTCTTTTCAAGCTTTAGACAATGTCCCCTACGATCGATCGCACTCACATCGAACAACTCGTCCGCGCCGCGATGTCATCGACGGACGTTGTCGTTGGCAGCAAGCAGCGTCCCACTGGTATCGCCGCGACTCCACCAAGCTGGGTCGACGGCAAACCTGACCTTCGCGTCAGTATTTCGGCACGCCATTGCCACTTAACCGATGCGGATGTGGAAACACTGTTTGGGCCCGGAGCGAAACTGGAGCCAGAAAAAGACCTGTATCAGGACGGATTCTTTGCGGCGAAACAAACCGTCATGGTCGTCGGGCCGCGACGACGCATGCTGCCCAACGTCCGCGTGCTGGGACCAACGCGTCCGGCAAGCCAGGTCGAGCTGGCATTCACGGATTCGATTTCATTGGGGATCGATGCGCCGGTCCGTCATAGTGGAAAGATCGATGGAACGCCTGGTTGCGTGTTGGTCGGTCCGGTCGGCAGCGTCCAATTAGCCCAGGGCGTGATTCGAGCCGCCCGCCACGTTCACATGAACTTCCACGATGCGGCTCACTTTGGTGTTGCCAATGGCGACATGATGCGATTGACGATTGAAAGCCCGGATTGCTCCGTGTCCTTTGACGATGTTCTCGTGCGAGCCGATGAAGCGGCCAAGCTCGAAGTGCACATCGATACGGATGAAGGCAATGCGTGTGCTTTGGATTCGGCCACCAAAGTCAGCCTAACAAGGATTGATCCATGCAAGTGTGGTCATTGATTGCCGCTGAGCAGTGACAAGCCAAGGGTAGCTTTCAGGCGCACTCTGTTGTTTTGATTCCTCTTCCAACTCTGTTTTTCAACTTCTTGCAAAGGTAACGATTGCAATGACCAAGATTAGCGAAGCGCTCGGCATGATCGAGACCAAGGGATTTGTGTCCTTGGTTGAAGCCACCGACGCGATGATGAAAGCCGCCAACGTGAAATTCATAGGCTGGGATAAAGTCGGTTCCGGTCTCGCCAGCGTGTTTGTCACCGGTGATGTTGCCGCTGTCAAAGCCGCCACTGATGCGGGCGCGGCCGCAGCAGGCCGAGTCGGTGAAGTGGTCAGCGTGCAGGTCATTCCTCGACCTCACGGAGACCTGTCATCCGTGCTCAAGTTGCCCGCGGCGAAGAAATAGCCAAATCAGTTTGGCACCGATTCGCTTTACCTCCCCGCATATCTCCCCATTCGAAATTCACGATCCATTCAACCAAACGAGACCAACAATGAACGACGCTATCGGCCTGATTGAAACCAAGGGACTTCTCCCGCTGATTGAAGCCACTGACGCGATGGCAAAAGCTGCAAACGTCAAGATTGTCAAACGCGTTGATCTGGGCGGCGCGTACTGCACCACGGTTGTTTCGGGTGATGTGGGAAGCGTTCGCGCAGCAGTTGAAGCGGGCGCCGCAGCGGCGACTCAAATCGGTGAACTGGTCAGTAGCCACATCATCCCCAGACCCGCTGAAGGACTGTCTGCCGCTTACTTCGCCTAGAGCTTGCGTGATATCGACGTGTTAATTCTCGTTGCCAATCTGGGATCAACAAGTTTCAAGTACCAGTTGCTGAACGTGTCTGGCGATTGCACTGCCGCATCGGTTCGGCCCGCCGATCGTGTGCTTGCCAAGGGTTCGATCGATCGCATCGGTGACACCGAAAGTCGCTGCACCGTCACGATTGGTGATTATCGGTCTAAGACGGATCTATCCGTTCCTGACCATGGCGTTGCGGTGGAGGCGTGTTTGAAACAATTGACTGAACCAGAGACGGGTTGCCTTACTGACGCTTCCGAAGTCGCAGCAATTGCATTCAAGGCAGTCCACGGTGGTCGTCGCAGTGGCACCGTGATTGTCGACGATGACGTGTTGGATGCCATGGCCGAAATGAACGCTGCCGCTCCAGCCCACAACCCGCCCTACATTGCGGCAATGAAGTTGCTCAGCGACCGATTTCCGGACCTTCCGCTCGTTGCCGCGTTCGAAACCGAATTTCACGAAACCATTCCGAAGCCACGTCGCACCTATGCCATTGAGCGGCGATTTGACGATGAATTTCAAATCCGCAAATGGGGCTTCCACGGTGCCAGTCATCGCTACATCGCCGAAAGAACGTCGTCGTTGCTGGAGCGTGATGACGCTCGTGTGATTTCGTGTCACCTGGGTGGAAGCAGTTCGCTGACCGCGATTGCAAACGGCCGCAGCGTGATGACCACCATGGGCATGACACCCCAAACGGGATTGCCGCAAAACAATCGAGTCGGAGATTTTGACCCATTTGCATTGCCGCTGTTAATGGATCGTACGGGATTGTCGCTTGACGACTTGTTGGCTCGGCTGGCCAGCGAGGGTGGGCTGAAAGGCATCAGTGGTCAAAGCGGTGACCTTCGCGATCTGGAATCCTCTGCGGAACAAGGTGACTCCGATGCTCAGCTCGCGCTGGATATCTATGTCGAGGAAATTCGTCGGCATCTTGGCGGCATGCTGGTCGCTTTGGGCAGAACCGACGCAATCGTATTCACCGGAGGCATCGGCGAAAATTCCGAGTGGGTTCGAGGTGCGGTCTGCCGCGAGTTGCAGGCAATGGAAATCATCTTGGACCCCGCAAAGAACCATCGGACCAACAGCCCTGAAGGTGACGGCGAGCGCTCGCTTCAGTCCGATGACAGCCGCACACAGATTTGGGTGATTCCAACCAATGAAGAGTGGGTCGTTGCCAAACGCGCCAAAGCCGTACTGAGTTAATCAATCCATTCATTTCAGTTTCTGACTTTCAAACAAACTCATGTTCCTCGCTCGCGTCACCGGATCGGTTGTCAGCTCCACGAAAGTGGAATCGATGATCGGGCATAAACTTTTGGTGGTGGAGCCAGTGCGAGTCGACGCGAACGCGCGAGATCAATTGGTATCGGCGGGTCGCACGTTCATTGCCGTTGACACGCTTGGATCCGGCGAAGGTGACATGGTGCTGATTTGCCAGGGCAGCTCGGCTCGCCTGACTCCCGAGACGAAGACGTTGCCAATCGACGCGGTCATCATCGGATTGGCTGATCAAGTTCACGTCGATGGCTCGTCCATCTACGACCGAGGTCGCGAGTAACCCATGTCATCCATTGCTTCTCAAACAGATTTCTTGACGGTCATGTCTTATGTTGGATGAATCAGTCATTCGTAATGTGGTCGCGCAGGTATTGGCCGAAGTCGGTCCAATGCCGTCATCAAACGCAACAAACCAGCATGCGACAACCCGGGATGTTGGGGGACAGCATGGCGTGTTTGACGATGCGAACGAAGCCGTTGCTGCTGCCCGCATCGCATTCGAACACTTGCGTGAGCGTCGTCTTGAAGATCGCAAACGAATCATCGAGATCATCCGACGGCTCTGTCTGGAACAAAGCGAGGAATTGGGGCTGATGGAAATGCGGGAAACCGGCATCGGTCGTCCCGAACACAAGATTGAAAAGATGCGAACCGTTGCCGAACATTCGCCAGGTGTGGAGCATCTGGAATCTCGAGCTTTTTCGGGCGACAACGGGCTGGCCATTATTGAGCGTGCCCCCTTCGGTGTGATCTGCGCCATCAGTCCCGTCACGCACAGTTTGCCGACCATCACGGGCAATGCGATCAGCATGATTGCCGGTGGAAATGCGGTCGTGGTCAACCCACACCCATCGGGCAAACTTGTTGCCGCTGAAGGCGTCCGTCGTTTCAACGCGGCGATTGCGGCTGAGGTTGGAATTGACAACCTGATTTGTGTGATTGCCAACCCAACACTCGAGTCAGCCGACGCACTATTTCATCACCGCGATATCTCGCTGATATGTGTCACGGGTGGTCCGGCGGTGGGACGTGCTGCACTTCGCAGTGGCAAACGTGCGATTGTCGCGGGTCCGGGCAATCCGCCCGTCGTTGTCGATGAAACGGCGGATCTCGATAACGCGGCGCGCAGCATCATCAGCGGTGCCGCCTATGACAACAATCTACTGTGTATTGCTGAAAAGGAAGTCTTTGTCGTCGAAAGCGTTTTTGATGACATGATGTCAGCGATGCGTCGAGCCGGCGCGGGACAGCTCGATGCATCGCAGATTGCACGACTGACATCGAAAGCCATCGTGCAAGTTGGTGACGATCAACACGATGCGGCATGCAAGGACTTCATCGGAAAAGACGCCACGGTGTTGGCCGAAGCTGCAGGTGCCAACGTCCCCGACACCTGCGAATTGGTCTTTGGCGAAACCAGTGAGGACCACCCGTTTGTTAGCGTCGAACAGATGATGCCCTTTGTTCCCTTCGTTCGTGCACGGGACATCAATCATGCAATTGCAATGGCCAAGACATACGAACACGGTTTCCGTCACACCGCGATCATTCACTCTCGCAACGTTTCAAACATGACCAAGATGGGGCGAGAACTTGACGTCACTTTGTTTGTTAAGAATGGTCCTTGCGGCGCTGCATTGGGCTTGGGCGGTGAAGGTTATCTGTCCTTTTCGATTGCCGGACCAACGGGCGAGGGCGTGACGACGCCGGAGACGTTCACTCGCGAACGGCGATGCACGATGGTCGACGAATTACGCGTTGTCTGAGGAGGCAATTTCATGCAACCCGCCAACGTGATTGGTCATGCGGAAGCGACGCACAAGCATGAATCGCTGCGAGGACAGCGGTTAGTGATTGCGCAGCCTTTTGGTCCCAACAACCAAGCAGACGGCGCACCGCTGCTGGTCCTGGACGATCTGGGGTGTCGGATCGGTGACCGCGTCATGTTGACCAGCGACGGGACGCATGTTCAACACGTCACGAAATCCAAGACGTGCCCGGCGCGTTGGTGCGTTTGTGGGTTGCTTGATGAATGAGCCTGGATTGGCTGGTTTGTCCGCCACACCGTCGAACATCGAAGCCATCGTTCGCAACGTGCTGAGCCAGCTGAAGCAATCAGAGATCGATGAATTACATGACGTCGAATCAAGCGGTAGCGATGCAGTAACGCTGTCTTTATCAGGCGTGATCAGCCTGGAGACACTCAAACAGATTGATCCTTCAACTCGAACGGTTTTGTTGACCGCCGGTGCACTGATCACGCCAGCAGCAGCCGACGAGTTACGCGATCGTGGTATTCATGTTGAGCGGTCATGCGGACAGTCAAACACGGCATCGCCGATGCATTCGGAAGCGTTCGATCCGTCGCAACCCATTCTGAAGCATCCTGATCGTGCAATCGCCGTTACATCGGATCAGGCTTGTGAGGATCAGCGTTCAGCCGTGACAGCACAACTGGGTCGTAAAAACATTGCACTGCACCCGAGCGGATCGACGGAGATTCACATTTCGGATCAACCAGCGGCCGCCTTGGCCCGACGTTTTGCGGCCGGCAAATCCGCTGTCGTGATCAGTCGTCTGAGCGACATCACTCGATTTGCTGCTGAGATATCTCCTCAAACGTTTGTTCTGGATCATCAACACCTCAACCTCATGCAACTCATCTACGCGGCGACGACGATCTCGCGACTTGGACAACCAACGCAATCAAAGTCAGCCAAATGAAATTAGCGCGCGTGATCGGGAATGTCACCTTGGCCAAGCACCATCCCGCAATGCGGGGTGCATCGCTGCGTTTGGTTGAAATTGTCGATGACATCACGCGTCGCGATGCGAACCCTTTGGGTGGTGACTCGGTGGTCGCGTGGGATATCTGCAGCTCGACTGAGGGTGACCTGGTGGCCTTGGCCGAAGGCCCTGAATCAGCAGCACCATTTCGGCCTGAGATCAAACCAATTGATGCTTCGATTGTGGCCCTCATCGATCACTGCGAAGTGCAACCGTCCACGAAAGAACCCTAACGACACCAGCAACGACATCGACTCAAACGCGTTTGTGTCGATTACTCCCTTATTCATTTGTCATTAACCACAGCTCGATAGCAATCGTCATCAGGAGCCTGCCATGCAGAATTTTCACAGAATCAAACAGGACATGTGCGACATTGGTCGCCGGATTTACAACCGCCAATTCGCGGCCGCCAACGATGGCAACATCACAGTCCGTGTCAGCGAAAATGAAGTGTTGTGCACACCGACGTTGCATTGCAAAGGTTTCTTGAAACCGGATGACATTGCCTTGGTCGATATGACCGGCAAGCAAATCGCGGGACGGAAGAAACGTTCCAGCGAAGCGCTATTGCACCTCGAAATCTACAAACAACGTGATGACATCAAGAGCGTGGTCCATTGTCATCCACCGCATGCAACGGCATTTGCGATCGCTCGCGAACCCATTCCTCAGTGCATCTTGCCCGAAGTTGAAGTCTTTTTGGGCGACGTTCCCATCACCAAGTACGAAACGCCCGGCGGTCAAGCGTTTGCTGACACCATCATCCCGTTTGTCCATAAGACCAACGTCATGATTTTGGCGAATCACGGCACGGTTTCTTACGGTGAAACGGTTGAACAAGCCTATTGGTGGACAGAGATTTTGGACTCGTATTGCCGCATGCTGATGCTGGCGAAACAACTTGGCAATGTTTCGTTCTTGGATGAGACCAAATCGCGTGAGTTGCTCGAATTGAAAGACCAATGGGGCTACAAGGATCCGCGTAACACAAAGGACTACGAGGACTGCGACATCTGTGCCAACGACATCTTTCGTGATTCCTGGAAGGAATCCGGTGTTCAGCGTCGCGCGTTTCCCGCACCACCAGCGATGCCAATCGCGCCTGACACGTCATCCAATTCATCGGTCGATCATGAGCAGTTGGTGCAATTGATCACTGATGAAGTCGTCCGCCAACTAAGTCATTCCTGAGGACTCCAGACATGAAAATTTCAATTATTGGTGGCGGCGGTCTCGTGGGTTCATGTGCGGCCTACGCGATCCAGTGCGGCGGGCTGGCGAGAGAAATTGCGTTGTTGGACGTCAATCATGAATTAGCCGTTGGGCACGCGCTCGATTTGCAACATGGATCGCCAAGTGTGGCCGATCAGGAAATTGTCGGCGGTGGTTATGAGCACGTTCCGGACAGCGATGTGATCTGCATCACGGCGGGACTTCGTCGTAAGCCAGATGAGTCGCGGCTGGATCTGATTAATCGTAACACCGACCTCTTTCTTCAGATCCTTCGCGATGTCAAACAGGCTGGTCCCAAGCCGTCCGCCGTCGTGCTGGTCGTCAGTAACCCCGTAGATATCTTGACCTATGTCGCGGCGCAAGAACTTGGGTTGCCTGAAAAGCAGGTCATTGGCCTGGGAACGCAACTCGATACGATTCGTTTTCAAAGTCTGATCGCAGCCCAGCTGGGAACACCACCGACGCAAACCAAAGCCATCATCCTGGGAGAGCATGGCGAATCCATGGTTCCCATCTGGAGCAGTGCGACAGTCGCTGGATTACCGCTTGAAAAATATCCCGGATGGACTCCGTCCCTGGCGACACAATTGTTCCAGCGCACACGCGGCAGTGGTGCCGAAGTGATTAAACGCAAGGGTGGTGCTGGATTCGCAGTCGGAATCGCCATCCGAGATGTGGTCGATGCCGTGATTCTTGATTCGCGAACGATCCTTCCCGTCAGCAGCGTCCAGCATGGCTGTTTTGGCGTACGCGATGTCGCGTTGAGTGTCCCCACGGTGGTTGGTCGAACCGGCGTCTGCGAAACTCACGAGATCGAGTTATGGCCGAAAGAGATGCAAGGCATGCGGGCCAGTGGTGCCGCGTTGCGAAAGACACTCGATGCTGTTTTGCAGCGTGTCGGATAAGAGAAAACCTCGGTCCCTGGATTCCACTTCGTCAATGAGTCGCGACGGGATGAGCTTGGCACGAAATCAAATTCAAACTTTGAGACGTGGCTGTCTGATCGGGATCGTCGTATCACTTTGGTTGGTCATTCAATCGAC